>DASWDL010000298.1:0-5873 GCA_036395315.1 Nitrososphaeraceae archaeon | reverse complement strand
GTCAGGGACTTCACAAGACGACACAGACATATCGATTGCAGAAAGCACGGATGGCGGCACATCTTTCGGTAAGGCACAAAATCTCAGTAATAATCCAGAACTATCTTTCAATCCTCAAATTTCTTTGAATAGAACTTACCTGAATGTTGTTTGGAAAGAAAAAGCCGACGATGGTAAATTAAGTACAAATAAAAAGGTGTTATATTTGCCGCAATTTGGGCAAGAAAATCAGTCTAGTTCAAACGAGCCGAGAATAGTTAGTGGTCTTTTTGCAAACGTTACGAATGCTACAGATTCTAATGGTCGACAAAGTGTTGATTTTTTTAATGTTTCTTCATTTTTGTATAACTCGACGGCAAACAAATATTTCAACGGTACTAATTTATACTTACATGGAGGAAATTATACTTCTACTATCTCTGTAGGAAATTATTCGTCGTATGTTGCAGAAAAGGAACGTCTACTACTCGCGGCTGAAATAAGTCTAAAGGATCACTTACTTAGCGCAGGTCAAGCAAACCAAACCACAAAATCAAATTCAACTCGTGAATCAGCTCTATTAGCGCTCCCTGCTCCTCAGGCTCCATCTGCTCTGTTGATGGGGAACAAAACATGTACCTGCGGCGTAAAAGCTTATGAAAAGATCCCAGATAGGACTCAAAGTCCTCTGAACAATAAAAACGTAACAGTATTCCAGGGTAGTAAAATTGAGGCTAATGAAACAAGAACCAAACAGACCTATAAGTATCTCAATAACAGTAATTCTAACAGTTTCCCTGTTCTTTTCAGCTCCCCAATCGAACAAAAGGAACACAGTCAAATAGAGGAGTTGGATTCTCATGCCAATAAAATGGATCCAAATTATCCTTATACAATTCAGGTCAAGAAAGACAAAACCAAAAAATCAACAGATAACACTAATCCAGAAATAATATTAACCAAAAAACACAATAGACTAGAAAAGTTAACCACCAAAAAAGTTCCATTGTCTCCAAATCCTGATGAGCCTAAGCCTGCATCTAATGATGTAACTGTTCGGCAAGGTGGTCAACCTCTTACAGCTGATAAGAAAAATAACCCAGTTACCGTGAATAGGAATAACCAAGACAACGAAATAAATAATAAGAAAGAAATTAAGATACGTGTTGAGGGAAACGAACAAAAACAATCGCAAGACCAGAAGGTAAAAGATAAAACAAAAGTTCAAACTCTTTTCTCTAAAGCAGATAGAGCCTTAGGAAAAGCGAAAGAGATAATGAATGAGGCCAAGATTATTAATCAGAACTTGGAAGAGACAAAACAGGATTTGAAGCATGTACAGAATCCACAAAATGGAATAAATGGACAACCCGATATTAAGAAAGTTCATAGGCTAGAGAGTCTCGCCAAAACCATGAACCAGAAAGCGAGTGACGCACTGCAGAAATATGAAAAACTTCGTCTGGATGCGATAAAGGCAATAGACGATTTTAATAAAAGATACCGCTAATTGTATTATAAACACGATCCTTAGCTAAACCTACTGTTGGTAACGGTAGTTGTCGCTGCCGGCGTAAAGTATAAGCGAGATCATTACAAAGAAAATTGCAGGGCAAAAGATTAGATGAACACTTTGGCTGCGGCTAGCACTTCACCTGTCGAGTTTACCGAGATAGGCCATTTACCTTATTTGGTTTCTTAAGGCTGGCTACGATATACTAAAATATACGGTAATAACTAGGCCAGCAGCCTGAACAGTATGGAAACCGTCGTTTTAGGTTTATACTCGGATGAAAACACATTTTTAATATATTAGGGGCATGAACGCTTATAGTTATTATTTTTTAATACATATCAATACGTACTCTTTCTCTCCTTTGCTCCCTAAAGGTTGGGATTGAATACGGTCAAAAAGTTATAATAGATCAGATTGCCTACAATCCTTCTGCAAAATCAAACCAATATTGGCTCAGGCTCGCGTCGACATAGGATTCTAATTGTTGATGACGACGCAGATATTACGTTGGCATTTAAAATGGGATTGGAACAGTATGGTTTCGACGTTGACTTTTACAATAATCCGATAACCGCATTGTCAGAATACCGTCCAGGTCGATACGATTTGATGCTAGTCGATATCCGTATGCCACTCATGAATGGATTCGAATTGTATAAGGAGATTAGGACTCTAGATCCAAAGCTCAAAGTTTGCTTCATAACCGCTTTTGACATTAATTACGAAGATTTTAAGGCAGCCTTTCCCACTATGGCCTTGAGACACTTTATTAAGAAGCCTATTGAGATCGAAAAGCTTAAGGAAGAACTAAAGTCGAAGATTCAAGAAGATTACGAAATTATAGGTTAACTACCTGGTTGTTCTTACTTTTTTCTAGTATACTAGTAAAGTTTCCCGAAGGCGAAACGGGTAGTACTATACCATACACTTAGAATAGAATTATGTATTAACCAGATGTTGATATCCCTAGTATGCATAAGCAACTTGCGCTCATACTGCTAGCTGCCCTGTCAAGCACCATCTTTATGAATCCAGCCCAGAGCTTTGCACAAATAGGTACAAGCAACATTGCAAATAATGCTGTAACTAGTCCGAAGATCAGGGATGGGGAAGTGAAAACTCCTGATATTGCCAACAATGCGGTAGATACTTCAAAGATTTCAAATGGAGCTGTAGAGACAAACGATCTTGCCGATGATGCAGTGACTTCCCAAAAGATCGACGATGGATCTATAACGATTGCTGACTTATCCCCAGGCATAGTAAACACAGAAACAGAAAAACTCAAAGCAGTTTCTCAAATAATATTCAATTCATGTTCTATTGATTTTCCGTCCATCCCTGCTCAACAGATTTCCTTTGCTTTCTGTCCGGTAATTGGAGCCAAGACTGGTGACAAAGTTATAGTCACTAGCCAAGACGAAGCTTCCGGACTGGTTACCCAATCTGCATCCGTTAACGCTACGGACCTCGTTCGAATATCTGTCAGAAATCCTAACTTTATAGCGACCGATCCACCAAAAATTAGTTGGGCTATGATAATATTCCGTACTTAAGCGACAGGTGCAGCCTGCACAGAGCTCGAATTAGTCACATTAGCTCCTGGCGCAATGGAACCTGTATTGGGAACGATCATAACGATAATTAGTTGTGAATCGTACAATGAAAAATCGCCTTGCAATCTGATTGGTATAGTGGTAGGCGATGACCATCCTGCACTGGTTACATTGCTTCCAGATAACCTCTGAAAGCTCTGGAGCAAAGGGACCATACCTTGTTGGAACTGGCTTGTGCCTTTTAACGCTGTGGCGAAAAGAGAAACTGGAGGAGTAGTAGAATTGCCAATATATCTAAGATTCACCGATAATTCATTATCGCTGGATATTATTAGCCAAGTTAATCTAACTCCATTGACTAGACTCATGGCATGCAACCCTGGTACTATGGATTGATTGCCGCCTATTGCCGAAGTTGCGTTGGGAAATAAGGGACTTGTGGCGCTGGGGAGGGGCTGTGCTCGAACGGTGCCGTAAAAAAAAGGGGAAAAAGATAAGAAAATCCCAGTTACTAGTACAGTGACCATAATCATAGACCTTAAGATTTGGCCAGAACTAACCAATATACTATTACTATATGAATGAGCTTAATAAACTAAAGTACTTCTATATTGTGTCTCAGAATTACGTATTAATCGAAAGAACCTATATAGAAATCGGTATCATCATGGGCTGATAAATTATATTATCGAGCCGATTCATACAACCAATACTTGAAGAAGATTATGGTTGTTGATGACGAGCCAGATGTTTGCTTTGCCATCACAAAAATGTTAGAACAATTGGATTGCAAAGTAGATTCTTTTAACGATCCCGTCTTGGCCACCTCACGCTTTCGCGCTAACTCTTACTTCTTAGTTATGCTTGATATTCGGATGCCCAAAATGGACGGCTTTCAGTTATATCAAAAAATAAGGAAAAAAGACAAAAAAGTCAGAGTCTGTTTCATAACGGCATACGAAATCTATCTCGAGCAGTTCGGGCAGCTAGAAAAATCAGAGCTCAATAAATTTATACAGAAACCTGTAAATATAGATCAGCTCAAGGAACTTTTAGAGAATATGAAGGGTTAGCAACAAGGTTAGCAACACGGCCAGCCAGCTAATTTACCTAGAAAGGCAAACTATCAAACATCGAGTGATGTTTGAGTTATTTCTCTTCAAGCAGATCTATTACTAAAGAGACAGCGTTGTCAGTCATATCAAATTGAACCTTCTTGAGAAAAAATTCGTGAAATATATTGCGATACAGCTCAGCCAAGTAATTTGACATTCTATTACCCATTTCATGCTTTATAACATAAGAATGAATAGTTTCCGTGTTCTCATGACGAAAAGGGAAACCGCATATTCTTATCCAACACTCCAATACGTTTAGTGCAGATTCCAGTGTGTACTCATTTCTAAGGAGCAACACAAAATCTTTGGTTTCTTTTTTAGCTATTTGCTCCGAAATAGAGGAGACTTCCTGCTCGGGCAATTTCTCCATCAATCGAGTCAGAAATCCCTTTCTTACAGAGACAAAACCGGCTTTGGATGCATTTGAGTGCCATTCACCATGCTGCTTAATTATTTGGCTAACGAGTGTATTGATGCTTACATCTTTCTGAGCAGCTTCATGACGCAATCTTTTTAGAATTTGTCTTTCTAGCCGAAAGGTTATGCTTTCAGTGTCTTTCCTCTGTTTCCTACCAGAAGATAAATCCCAGCCCTCCTCAAACTCCCATCAACCGAAAAGTCATTGGTACTTCTGGCATAAATTATTTTTGTCTTATGGAAGTAAGTTAGAAAAATTATTCCTTTTTGTAAACTTGAATTATTTTCCAAAAAATGTTCTGTATTTTGATGGTCTATTATCGCAGGTAAATAATAGCCAAAGTTACTTTAATAGGGATAGGAATGATTAATTTACCGTATCAGTTTCTATATGAAGGAATTGCCGGAAAAAGGACCCCCGGGTTTAGCTCAAAAATGAGAGTAATATTTGTAGTTGCATTAATTATGTGGGCATCTTTGAGAGTTTGGCTGGCGGAATAAACTTCTTTTACTAGATCATCAATTTCTTGAATTGTATTTGGTCACTGATAGCTTTTTCAAGTCTGATATTTGCAAGGGTGGGCTGTACAGCAAGATCCTGTGCCATTTTGAAGGCGGAACTGACCTTTGCATTAATACAATCAATTATGTTTAACATTCCTCCAACTTACCTTAACGCTGGATGTTTACAAGAATTATTTCAAGTCCAAAATTATCTGCTTTTGTAATGACTATACATCCTCAAAATAATAATGGTGCTGAATTTAAAACAGTATCCCCAAAAGGACTTGACAATTCCACTGGCATAGCGACTCAACTAATCTGCACTAGACCTTGTTAATTCATGTATAGCATTATGGAACACCATATCGTTCCTCTCGGCTTGGAATATTCTTCAATTGTAGCTTGCATACGTAAACAGACATCATAGATTATTGCACCAAAAGCCGTAAGACTAAACAGCCCTGCTTTTCGTTTGACTATTCTAGCCTTTATCATCCGGCTAGTCCTCGAGTAAAATTCCTTCCGACTGAGTTAAGTCATATTCTTTAGTTCTTTGCTAGGAATATTATCATGCGCTACAATTGTGATAAATTTCTTCAGTGAGTTTTCTTCTGCAATTATCCGGATAAGGCCTGAAAAATTTTCACCTCAACTATCTTATTCTTGCTACGAGGCAAGTTAAATAGAATATTAAAGAAATTTTACGAAAAAAATGCAGAAAAAATATAGAACATAATCCGCCAGTTGGTGCTTAGATCCCGCGTGGCCAACTCCTAAAGTGGT
>DASWDL010000297.1:0-11425 GCA_036395315.1 Nitrososphaeraceae archaeon | reverse complement strand
AAAAACCGGTTGTCCGGCAAAAATTAGTACATGCCATTTTTAGATGGTAATTTGATTTTTGGTTTATAATTGACGATGCAATTTTAGGAGTGGGAGGGATCATTAAATTCATCTCAAGGTGTAAGAACTTAGTATATATTCCATAGTTTTCTGCTCCTTGTCAAAGTTTAACGGTATGGTGGATATTGTTACTCTATAGTAGTATTGTTAATATTGGCGTTATCAATAGATAGCATGCTGTCTTCCATAAGATTCTCCCTTTGTTTGATCAGATCTGTTAATTGACTATCATACGCTTTTGCCAGCAGACCTTCCGCTATGCGCTCATTAACTTGAATTACCGCCTTATTCAGATTCTCATATTCACTACCTACTCTCGGTGGTAGTAAGTCTGCTTGTTCTTGCGTTGTAATGACACTGCCCGGCGGAACATATCTATCATCGTCAATATGAACTCCACCGGTTATTATGCTTCCAATTCCAAGAGCAACGTTGTTACCAATTCGAGCATTAAATACCACACTCTTAAATCCAATAAACGTATCATTTCCGATCCAAGCAGGCCCATGAACCATAGAGTCGTGAGCAAGACTAACCCGATCACCTATGAAAACAGCATAACCCTGACTGAAACGTGAATCATTTGCCGTGAGCCTGTCCCCAGTAGATGAAAATCTTCTACCATCTATATTCTTCCCGTGATCAGTAGTTTCCAGTGCATGTATTACCACGCCGTCCTGCATATTCGAGCTATCGCCAACATGGATAGGAGTGCCTTCATCACCCCTGCAAACAGCGGTAGGGGCAACTAGAACCAACTTACCGATATAGCAGTCACCGATAACAACAGCAAAGGGGTGAATAAACGCGCTATCTTGAATCTGCGGAGAGGTAACATTTGGATTAAAATCGGTCTTTACATTAGAGTGGATATTAGGCCACACTGTAACGTTTTGTAAACGTATATCAAATATATTTGATCCCTCTTTTGTTGTGTTTTGAGCGTAGGCAGACATTGGGATGCCTATAAGCGCTATCACAATGATGAGCATCAAAACACGTGGGGGAAAAAAGACCTGAATCTGTTTCATACTAAGAAAACACCCATAATATCGCATATTTAACCATTTTTTGTGAGACTTTGTACTGCCTAATTCATGCAACTAAGTTTTGTAGGGTCACACACACATCTACCTATATTATAGGAAGGGTTCGATTCATATTTAGGTATCAGGATTAGTTTACGAATTTGAATACGGGGGGATCCAATCACATACTTCGGTGCCTTAAGGTCGTAAACTATGATTATTTTCTTCAGTAAGGTGAATATCTGTTGACATAGATACTTTTGAGATTTTCAGTAAAGGAACCCCTGATGTACGTCCCAAGAGGTCAACTGGTTTTAATGGCAGCCGCAGTTGTGGCAGCCGCTCTCATAACGAATGCAATTGCTCTATCAAAATCCGGAACAATTGCCAGCCCAGTACTTGCAGCAATTAAAGATAAACCACTCAATAATACTTCTTCAGAAATCCCCACAGTTAAATTGGTATATAAGAACCAGACCTATGAAATGCTTCCCTTTGTAATCGTAGACCAAGACGGTGTCAAAAAGCTAAACTTTCCACGACTTGCTGATGAATACAAACCCGTCGCTCAAATACCATCAGATGCACCTTTTGGTTTTGAATTCGCCATAAAGCCGAGAGAAGTAAATGCATTTGGAATTGACTACGATGCAGATACTACTGAAGTAAACCCGCTAACCAAAATCGGAAAATATCAATATAGTTTCGGTAAGTTAAGTGGAATACTTACCCTTGAGGTGAGAGCTATATATGATAATGGAAAATATGTCACCTATACAGGGCTTGTGAAGATAAATAATCCCATAAATGGGCTCTCAAATTTGGGTCGTCCATTTAACCCAATAAGTAATCATAGTGGAATTCCAGATATCTTCTCATAGAAGACCGGCATCCCACTGCCCAACAGATTACACTCCTAATCTCGAGAGATCTGAGACCAATAAATACCCCAATGAAAAGTGAGATGGACTCATAGTGTTATCACAGAAATTGAATTAATTTAGATAAAAGGCCGAAAGGTGGCTCGGTCTATTAACGATTAATAGGCGCAAATGGATCATCTGGGCCTTCTTTAAGATCGTTGGTATGATCCCGATTTATGCTTGAATCTAACTGATCTTGGGGTGGCTCTAACCTATTCATTTCAGGAGTTCTCAAATCAGAGCTTTGTGTATTCACCTTGTTGTCTGTTATATTCGGTTTCGATTTGTCGCCTTTAGTTTGATCCAAATTGTTTAGGGTTTCTTGTGATTTGGCTGGCTTTGTTTTTATTTTTTCCTTTGTCTTTGCCGGCTTCTTATCAGGTTCGGCAATCTTGATGCTCGTAGTATTGTTCTTGGCATGCTTCTTATCAGGTTCGGCAATCTTGATGTTACTATTTATAGGAGCAGGACTAGAAGTATCAATTGCTTTCTTTTTGGTTTTAGTGATGCTAAACTGATCCATTATTTTGCCATCATTTGAAACGAATCTAGCATCAAGTTTGTCTCCATTAAAGTGAATGTCTAAGACGCCAAACTTGGAATCTTGCTGATTCGCAATAAAAGATGATTTTCCTGACAATCCATGCAAGTTCACTCCTCCGGTTCCTACTATAGCGTAGATCTCTCCTTCAGGATTATTGTAACTATTCTTGCTCGGATTTGTTACTAGAGGCTTAGATGGATCCTGTAGATTGTACTTAATTGGATAACTTCGTTGATAATTGTGAACATGCCCCTCTAAGACAAGGTCAACACCATATTTGTCGAAGAGTGAATGATACGAATCTCTTAAGGTCTTATCTCCAGCACAGGATGACTCCCCACACGTATTAGGTGAAGCATATAGTGGCACGTGCAAATTAACGATAATCCATTTAACGCTTGAATCTGTGGCCGCAGCTTCTAGATCTTTAACCACAAAGTCATACTGTTTAGAACCGACTGAAAAGGCTGCTTCAGTTGATATAGTAAGAATATGGATATTATTGATATTATATGAATAATATTGCTTAGATAACTGAAAGTGATTCAAATACTCATGTAATAGGGAGTCACTCTCATCATCGTGATTACCCAAATTGATTTTAGTGACAGCGTCTAAGGGTTTTATCATGTTAAGCCAACAGGTGGCAGTTTTCTGGTACGAGTAATCTCCAAGAGCTAATAATAGTTCAGGGTTCTTACTCTTAGTATTGTTTATAGTAGCCTCAGTATTTTTTGTACATCCCCAATCTCCAGTAGCGACCAAGTTGAAATTTGAAGCAGCTATAATTGAGCCTATAAATCCGGAGTTAAACACGGTACCTGAGAGGAAGGCAATGATAACAAAGTACAAAAATTCCCGTAAATTCAGTATCAATACAGTTTCAAATCTTTGATTTTGATTTTAAGACCTCCGCCACAATCTTAGCTATCAGTCTAGGAAATTATCTATGAAAATCTTATTCCTTATTCTAATAATCAATTAAGATTGTGGAATGTTTTATCATAATTCAATTTGAAATTGTTAATAATAATATTCTAATTCATGTTTGTACTATTCATTTAGTCTAACTACGCTTGGAATTAGTATGAAGCGGTTTGTTATTTTCACTCCTCTTGTAGCTCATTTAATTTCATCATTATTTTGCCAAAAAGGAAACAACCAAAACAAGTCCAATAACTAAGTAACTAAGCAGTTAATTAATTCTAGATCACTCTTCCTCGATTCAACATTATAATATTTTTCTGAAAAAATATCTATAGCTAATGTCAAAAAATTACTTTAACAGAAAAATTACTTTTTAGTCCGTGGGTCAATCATCTTACCCCTTAGGAAAGTGTAGAAAATTATACTTTCTATCTCTGGTCGGTTTAGGGATTATCTTCATTTCTTGCATTCCTACTTCGGCTACTATCAGTCTTCTTACCAAAAATCTGAGTAATAATTACGGACATTCCCTTAACCAAAAATTAGCACAATCAAATGGCTATACTTATTTTGTTTGGACCGATACGAGCAACTCATCTACTGATAAAGGTCAAATATTTTTTAGATCCAGCAACAATGATGGAAAGAGCTTTAGTAAAACTGTAATCTTGAGTAATAAGACAGTAGATGCGAATCTTCCTGATCTCTCAGCTAACGGCAACGACGTCTATGTTTCATGGGAAGGAGATTATTTGGAAGACTCACACATATTCTTCCGAGCTAGCGCAGATAACGGCAACACCTTTGGGAATATATTGAATATTAGTAACGATATTATCGGTTCAACACTGCCAAATATTGCGATTTATAAAAATTCTGTATACGTTGTTTGGGTAGGAAGTAATAGAACAGACCCAAACAACTTTGAAGTATTCATAAGGACAAGCCAAGATAGAGGAAAGACCTTCGGACCTGTAATCGACCTAAGTAAGTCTGCAGGAGATTCGACAGATCCACACATCTTTGTGCCAACCGAAGGGGGTCACGTTTATGTAGCATACACAGATTGTGATGCAATACATGACGATCCCTTGTGTGCTATTTATCTTACCAAAAGTAGCGATAGTGGAGGAACATTCAGGTCGCCTCAACTTATTAGTATAGTTCCTCTAATTAACCAAAATCTCAGATTTTTGGGAAATTCGCATTCGCCAATTGACAGTTCATTACTTGATGATTATGGGATAAAGATCCACAAACAAATAGGAGAACACAATTCCGTAATTCCGATTATTACTTCCTCGACAGACGGAAGAGATGTCTATATCTTATGGCAAGATGACCTGACCCAAACTGGAGCTACGGATATTTTCTTTAGAAAGAGTAACGATTATGGAAATACATTTGGGGATTCAATAAATCTCAGTAATACTCCCGGCATCTCGAGGCTTCCACAAGTGGTGACCTTAGGAAGGGATGTTTATGTTGTATGGTCTGATACTAATATGTCATTTTCTCAATTCGACATATTTTTTAAAAAGATAGGTGATCATGGAACCAAAATAGGAAAAACAATTAATCTAAGTAACTCAAAAGGGAACTCAGCTCCATCTGATATAGGAATAGTTAACGATTCAAAGACAATCTATGTTGCGTGGACAGAGAATGTTGGCACCAACAAAAATAACATATTGATTGTGAAAAGCATTGACGCAGGGAACGCATTTGAAAAGCCTGTGAAATTAGATACGACCAATTCTCTCAATCCAGGCTTCATACACATATCGTACAAGAATAACACTGGGTTAGTTTGGACTGAACATGGTAAGAAAAACGAGGACGTTTATTTTGCAGAAATAGATTGAGAGAACGCCTACATGTTGATTAGTCCCAATTGCCATCAGTTTTTTGATTGTACGCAAACATTAAAGTTCTAATGTCCAATATGTAGATCACGAACTTCGTATCCAATCAAGTGCTTGGAGCAATACGAGAATTAAGGCCAATGAGGCCGATTAAGTTGTATCAATGAAAGAATTGACTGTAATTTTCCATTGTAATGAATAACACTAGTACCAGTAATAAGCTATAATGCATGTGCAAGATAAAGAATTATCTTCGAGGACTTCATAACCTAAAACTAGTAAAAATAATGGCTTTCTATAAGTACTAAGGAATAATGCTTCTGTTGTGCATTCAGTCAAAGAGAAAGCACTATTGTTAAGACTACTTGGGAAAGCTAATCTCAGCATTAAGCTGAAGTTTCATAGGATTTGCGACGTATCAAATGTCTTTTGCAGTGAGGTAGAAAAATAGAATGAAAAATGCAAATCTTACTTTTTCGTTGAGATTTGTAGGACTGTTCCTGATTATCGTCCTACTTGCTTCTTCTACGAGACTCGGGATAGGTTTACCCATCTCTTCGTTCGCTGCCTCGAGTGTAAATGTATGCAATCAAACTCAGATCATTGGATTGTCTGCAAGCGCATCGGATTCGAACTTCCCAGTTTCTGCAGTAGCAGATCTTAATGCACAGACTATCTGGTCAACCTACGGCAAGGGCTCGTGGATACAATTAGATCTTGGAACGGTAAAGACGCTTTGTAGTCTTGATATTTCTTGGTATAAAGGAGATCAGAGGCAAAATAATTTTATTATATCAATTTCAAAAGATGGTTCTTCGTATAAGAATGTCTTTGATTCAACGAGTAGCGGAACGACAGCATCATTTGAACGGTACGATCTACAAAATAATGCTGCTAGGTATATCAAGATCACAATTAATGGTAATTCACAAAACAACTATGCAAGTATTACAGATCTCAAAGTAAACGCTGCCGGGCAATCACATCCCGCTGAACAAACAGAGACAAAAGCAATATCATCAACTGATTGTGCTAAAGCCAAGATTTCCAAGGTAACTGCATCAGGTCATTACAAGAACTACGTGCCTTCAAATGCCTTAGATAATAATCCATCTACAAGATGGGTAAATCAGAAAAAGCCGTCTTCAATAACTCTGGATTTAGGTAGCTCAAAGACGATTTGCAACGTTGATATTCAGTGGTTTAGGGGAGAATTTCGTGTCTATAGCTTTATTGTTTCTGTTTCAAAGGATAATAAAATATTCAAGGAAGTCCTTAAAACTAAAAGTAGTAAATCAACTGGCAATCTCGAATCCTACGACTTTAGTGATGTTAATGCTAGGTATGTCAGAGTAACTGTGAACGGGAATACTGAGAATAGCTTCGCAAGTGTAGAAGAAATTCAAGTAAAAATAGCTGGATCGAATCCAAACCCGAATCCAAACCCGAATCCAAACCCGAATCCAAGTTCAGATGGTGTCCAAATGATTTATCCCACTGCCCCTGGAGGAGATACATGGTTCTTCAATTCGAACAATCTCGATGACGGACAATTCACTCCAAACGGGGCAGATGTAAAAAAGAATTCTGACGGAACGTGGCATCTTGCACCAGGTACCACTAGGATGAACCTGTTTACGAAGAGTGCTGGACTATTATCAGATCAGCAAAGGAGTAATCTAGCCACGTATGATTATACTGAACTGGACCGGATTGGATATTGGTACAAGCCATCTGATTGGAAAAATGTAGAAGTTACTGGTTACTTTAAAGTAACCTCCTCTAGTGCAGGCGATGGAATCTCTTTTGTAACAAGAAGTGTAAGACATAGTAACAGTATTGAAAATGGTTGCGGGGGCTCAGCTTACCATAATAACATACGATTTGATGGAACATTTCAATACAAGAAAGAAATGTGGCATGTAAATTACGATATCCTGCCGGCAACCAAAAATGGCATAGGATCCATCATGAATAAATGGGTGGGCTTCAAGGGCGTAGTCTACAATCTACCTGATGGAAGTATAAAATTGGAATCTTACGTAGACAAAGATAATAATAACCATTGGCAGAAGGTGGAAGAATTAGTTGATTCAGGCCATTGGGGAAACGATATGACTCATTGCAACGGAAAATCGCCTGGCGCTGCAATAACTTGGGCTTCCCCCATGATCATCTTCAAATCTACAGGGGTCACGTACGACTTTACTAAGCTATCCGTAAGAGAAATATCACCTCCAAATTAATTTTACTAAATAATAGATAATCATCTCTCAAATTCCTCTAAAATCCATAATTTGATTATATTCATTTTCAACGATTCTTCCAAATAATATTACGTGTTTAGTTTCCGAAATAGCCTAGCTAAGAAAATTCTGAAATCTCTAGCTTAGCCTTTAAAAAATATAATCGTATTCTTGAATCCAATGGAAAAGTCGAATGGAATAAAGATAGCTATCATAGTTTTGATAGCTGCTGGACTGGCGATTACTCCTGTTGCCTTTGGTCAGAAAGTGTTGGCCGGCAAAAATTATGAATTAAAAGGAGTTGGAAAAGGAAGTATTAGCTGCCCTGATGGAAACAAAGTAAAAAATGCGAGAATTAGTTTCTTTGTATTTTATCAGGGGGGAGGCACATTTGCTGAATGGAATGTTGACCAGAAAAGTCTTGGTTCCAAAGGAGGTATCATTACAAAGGAGACTGTTACCTCAAGCAAATACAATCTTAAGGGCGTAGAGGCATTTGACAATATTTGTAACAGTAAAGTGCCTGCGAAAATGAGTCTATCAGGGAATTGTGGCGAAGGTTCGACAGTAAAACTTCAAGCCGCTAATGGGGAGAAAGGAGTCTTCAAGGCTCGGGCCCAATGTAGTGCTGCCCAATAACCTCTCTTTTTTTGTTCGACAATACAATAGTGCACCTAAATGCAGAGACAAATTGATCTTTCTGAAAATTGTGTCTACTGGTATTCAAAGGTCTAAAAATCAATACTACTGTATGTAACTCTGATTACTCTTGTCAAATTCTTTTACAATTTCAAATCTATTGTCGAACCCGTTCCTAGGCATCAACCTTAGTTGAGGGAAGAGAATTAGGGGGTCTTTTGCTAGCAAATAAGTTGGATGTTCCACCCCAAAAAAATTCTTGCAAAGTTCTAAGGTCATTTTTCTGACTGTAAATTCTTCCACTATTCCAAAACTGTGAAGGTATTCGTGAGCTAAAACCATAAATAAATAAGAATTGTACTCTTCCATTGTTTTCGCGGTCTTCTTTATTCCATCAAGTACAAATTTGTTGACTACGATGATATTGGAACCAAGAATATGATACGCACCCAAACTTGTAGGCATACCTTGCAAAATTAGACTCAGACCAGCCCTACGCATATCAAAAACAGTAGAAATTGCTGATTTTACGAGTTCAAATCCCTGGTTATAGTCTTTTACCTCGATTAGCCTATTTCTGTTTACTATCTGATCCTTGTGGTCTACCACTTAGTTATTCTGGTATTAGGTCAAATCCCCATTTAACTCTTGAGTCACCGTGAAAAGCCATGGAGCTTAAATTCCCTACTCACGGATATATTATTGGGCTGCATAGTTCAGTGGACGGACAGATACAAGAATTAAAAAAAAGAGTACATCAAGATGCTGAAAGAACCGATGAAAGTTTCAGGGTCGGCGTTGAGGTTGAAGCATGTTTACTCGATGCTAAAGGAATGCCAGTCAATGCAGAACCATTGATAGAGGAACTTAAGGGAACAACTTATGAAATTGATTACGAATATGGTAATTGTCAATTTGAGTATAAAACCGCCCCAGTCGGAATGAATAACCTAGAGTATCTCAATATCGTCTTTGAACATTTTATAGAAAGTCTTGATAAATCTATCAACAAAGCATACAAGGAGAAGGAGGTAATTCCAGTTTTCTTAGGTGCTAATCCATCTTCCGAAATTATGAAGGAGGCTCTAGTAACAGACAAGCCAAGATACAACAAATTAGCAGCATGGCAGGATAGTCTTCCCGATGTTGAAATAGATGGTGATAAATTTAGAGCAGCTCGAGTCGCAACAGCTATTCAAGGTTATCATCTTCATCTGCAAGGAATAAATCCAAATAATACTGCAATAATGTTCAACCATATTCTGAACCTAATACCTTCTGCAATTGTTCTTGGAGCTAATAGCAGGCTTTTTGCAGGTAGAGTATATTCATTGCATGAACCCAGAATTTATTTGTACGATCAATCAGAGCAACAGAATTCAGGATTTCCCGCAATTCCAAGATATCTTCGGGGTATTGAAGACTACATCGACTATCTTACGTCACGAGAATCGAATATAGCCAAGGACTATTTTGAACTGGAAAAAGGGAGACACGATGATTCTCGAATTCGCATTGCCTCTGATTCTTATCGAGTTGAGACGAGAATAATGTCTGTTCAGCCGACCTCAAAAAGTTTGATGGCAATGGCCGAATTCTTTATTGGTTACTTAAGTAGAGCGATGTACGAAGATAGGGAGCTAAGACCACTTGCTTCGTTGAGAGAAGAAAGGATGGCGGCGGTTCGATCAGGCTATAACGCAAAAACTCATTTTAATATTGTTGATACGATCAAGAGTCAACTTGATTTTGCTCGCAAAGGACTGTCTGATCTAGGTGTTAATTCCGAGTTCCTTAGAATATTGGACGGGAGATTAGAGAATAGGAATTCTCCTGGAGAATACGTAGCAAAATTATGGACTGAGAAGTTCAATGGCTCTGTCAATCAAACGATCTATGAAATTGTCTCTCATATTTGGCAAAGGACTAGAGACAATCAACCAATTATTTAGGCATGAAAATTACGATAACAGATCCAAATATTGTTCCTTCGAATGAGAGCTGAGGGAGAAGAAATGGGGTTAGCCAATCCAATTGAAAGTACTTTTTATTTTAATAACAAGACAAGAAAAAAGACGATTAGTTAGGTTGTTGCTTCTAAAATCATCTCCGATCTGGTTCTGCTTACATTATAACAATTACTGCAGAGCATGTTATCGAACCAGAAGCGCAGCTCATGTGTTTTTTTACCACATACTTGACAGCGCATAGTAGATTCCATTTTCTTACGTAAATTATATGCTCTAAAAATATTTAACGGTTATTTCGAAAGTTACTATTGTTATAGAAGACAAGTCAAGTCACAATGTTTATAGTAACGAGCGGGTCGTTCCGAAAATGAATTAGTTTTAGCTGAATGTCTTTCCTATAGGATAAAGTAGAATTTTCATGAAACTCACAGTGAGCTTTCATACACATAGGCTCAATTATCGGATTGGATTTCCTTATTACTTCCTTTGCAGGTAACTACATAGAGTAACTATAACATGAAATCAATGAAAATAAGAAATCATGTCCCGGCTTTTATTATAATCGCTCTGTTCACCATTATACTCGTAGCAGGTTTTTGGTCAGTATTATCACATTTGAATCCATCCATGTCCGGAGTACAGGAATTCGCCTCTGATAGGTTGGGCGATAGAAGCCCTGTGTCAGTTATAGGAAATGTAAGTCAAGATATGCCCAATGAAACCAACTCAGGCATAAATCTTAATCATTCCTACACTTCAACTTTGAAATGAAAATCGAATAATGACATGTCAATTCAAATCGATATTTCCTTTTCCATCCTCTCGAGGAGGTAAAATTAGAGTTATTCTCCGTCCCTTGATAAGATCTCGAAAGATACGCCTACTAACATTATTGAAATAGTTGTACGAATTTATTTCATTTTTTGTAACACTGTAGGGATCCCCTTCAGTCAACAGGTAAAGAAGGCTCTTATCTAGACAAAATACAGGATTGTTTATCCTACAATAACTTAGGATAAAATATCTTGATGGTAAATATGAATGGAGATCTAGAATCAGCCTAGGATGCCTATAATAACAATGCAGTAATTCATAATGCAAATGACATATAGGAACAAGGAAGAGATATTTGTCTCGATACTCAACACTGCCGGATCGCATGGAGCAAGGAAAACAAAGATCATGTATAGTTCGTTTCTTTCATATCACATGTTGGTAGAGTA
>DASWDL010000296.1:0-3308 GCA_036395315.1 Nitrososphaeraceae archaeon | reverse complement strand
GGGTTTCAGAATTTCTGTATAAGGAATAAAATATTATTGTACAGTGAGTGTGAAATTACATTGAAGGATTTAGCCATCTTCGAGTGTCTCGACTCGTATGAATCAGAAAAGCTTGAGAGTATGTTATCCCATACGCTCGAGGAATTAACATTCGTAGTAGGTATTGTAAAAGTTATAGATAATGAAATAGTTATTATGCTCAAGGACAGATCATGTCATTCTGTTATAATGAGAGATATAGAAAATGCCAAAAATCTAAAAACATTTGTGAACGATTTAGTCTTTAAAAAAAAATCCATAATATCTGTCAGTCGGAAGCGAAATTTATTGCAGGCCAGCTTTATGAATAACTTAACTGAGGAATAACAAAAGAGTAATGAAATAGTTATTCAGCCCTTATCACCTTTCCTTTCTCATCGATCAGTCCGGCGCGAATCCTACTTGAAGAAATTTTGAGACCGTCTTCGGATTTGACTGTTGGGACAATAAATATCCTTAGGGCTTTGAGTCCATTTCTAATTCGGACCTTGTTTATCTCTAGTGCGTTTGATTTTGATTCTTCACTGGTAACGATCGCCTCGGTCTTACTGGATAACACTGTCGGACCATAGATGTCGTCTAGCCTTTTTATAACATATCTGACATGACCAAATTTTTGAGAAATTGCATTTTCCAGATGTTTAACCCTATCACTAAAGGGATGAAGTATTTTTTGGTTCGGCTTTTTCTTGGCCGCGAATTCATCACTGGTGACACCAATAATTACATATTTCCCTAATTGGAAAGATTTAGTGAGCAACGCGAAATGACCTTCATGTAAGATATCAAAGGTGCCGCCAGTTGCCACTATCTTGAACGATTTCATCGTGAATTCAATGGATTAGAAAGTCAGTTAAAATTTGGTCGATCAAAATGTATAATTTGGGATCTTTGTTCAGCCGTGTGACAGGAATCGTTTACTGCCCCTTTTGGAAAATTTTTACGCACTGAGGAGGACAAACATTCTCGCATGCCATGCAAAAAATGCAATCCTTTTCTCTACTCATAAAAGGCTTCTTTTCAGATGCTGGATGCCCTGGGGTATCTAACCACTCAAAAACGTTGACAGGACAAGCTTCGACGCATGCACCGTCAGCTACGCAAATATCAAAGTCTACCGTCACCTCTGTTCCCCAAATTCCAAGCCGACCTGGAGGATCTAAAGGTCCCCAAACCTTAATTCCTTGGAAAGTTCCAACAACTTGACGTTTTGATCTAAAATCTGGATCTATAGGTCCTTCTGCAGCTGAATAAGAAGTTCCTGACCCTGTAAGAGATATCGTAGTCGGGCCACCTCCAGTAGATGATGGTAGTGTGCTAGGTGTTGATGGGGGCTGTCCTCCAGCAGTTACTTCACCATAAGGCTGGGCCTGCGGCGCCGAAGTAATTTGTGGGGTTTTCTTGGGTACACTCATAGCCGCCGACGAGAGCGTTCTTTGTCTCTTCACAGGACATAATTGACTGTGAACGTCTTTCATACTCTCAATGGTAACCGGATTGCTGTGTACTAACAGGGTCCCGCAATCTTCACAAATATACTCGATAACTGTCGACACACAGGTACTTAATGAGTCGATCTTTATCAAGGTTGTGACGTTCTATATCTTGCGCCGCTACATGCGGGTTTTGACGCACTTTTGCCTGAGAATTCCTTTTTTTCACGTGACAATATGGATAATTACCTTCTTTAGTTGAGAAAGAGGTAAATCGATAGTACTTATTACCTCATCGGTATCCACAATATCGAGGAACTGTCGGTTGGCAGGGCTTGGGCAGGACTATTGGAAGGAAGTCATAGCAATTTTGCGTAGTATTATACCAATTTACGATAAAGTAAATAGAGCGATTTCTCTCGGCCAGGATATTAAATATAGGGAGATAGGGATTACTGGCAAAGTCTACAAAGATGACGTGGTCCTTGATGCAGGCTCAGGTTTTGGAAATATGACCTTGGTTCTATCCAAGGTTTTGAACCATAAAGCGACGGTAGTAATGTACGATCCGATTTATGAAATGTTGCAAAATGGGAAGAAATATGTGGATTCCGAGCATGCCAAAAATGCTTCGTGTGGTATTTTTGAGAAAATGCCTTTCAGAGATGGGAGCTTTGATGTAGTTTTATGTGGTTACTCACTGAGGGATTCTATATACTTAAAGGGCGCAATTGCAGAAATTCATAGAATTCTTAAAAAAAATGGTAGATTTGTTATAGTTGACCTTGGAAAGCCTGATAATATTTTCTTCCGAACTGTTGTTTCTTTTTACTTAAAATATTTCTTAGAAGTGCTTGCATTTTCGATTTCAGGGAAATGGGGTCTAAAATTTAAAACATTATATGGCACTTATCTCAGGTGGCCTAAGAATAGCGAGCTTTACCTTTTACTTGCAGAAAAATTTTCAAAAGTAGATATGGAGAAAAGGTTATTCGGTGGAGCCATAATCGTAGGAGCTTACAAGCTGCAAGCCTGTTAGCTTTAATTCGCATTAATATAGGTGAGACATAGTTCGATATGTATGTGCCCGCTGAGGGAAATAATACATTCGCTTGCAATATACTGTCAACTCGCTTTAAAATATCAGATCTCTACATGGAACGTTGCTCATTGTGCAGAAAAGCAGTTAATAAATTAATTATAAATCGCGCAAAATTACTAGTATTCAATAGCTAGTATTGATTAGAGACACTGGCCGCAATTATTCGCGGTATCTAAAAATGTCTGCAATCTGCGAGACGCAATACGGAACGCTTAGATGCAGTTTCTCCTCGCCAGTAAATATTGGCTAATGATTATATCATTCCATTACTACCTAACATTTTATGATTTTGAGTCTTGTCTTTCTATAGCCACTGAAAATTGTACGAAATTGTTTTTCTAATACTAGTTAGCAGGTTGTTTTATCGGCACTTGTTAGTCTAGATTAGAGACCAACGTTCAGGCAAACGGCCTATCTACTCGATCATGCTACAGTTATCCATTTCTACGGGAATGAGTATCTTGTATTCCTTCAGAATACAACACGACATTATACCAATACTTTAGTTTGCAAATTTCACGTAATCAAAATACTGGAAAATGGAAAAATTCATTTACTATAATAGTTTTTGACGAGGTTTTTATTTAATAGCATAATCTTGTCTTCGTGGAATCTATGAGCACATTAGAAGTAATTTCTACGATTCTCCATGAATCGTACAGAGGATCAGATTTGTATCAATTAAAAAATAAATTTGTGCCTTATTTAACTCCCTCCCAGATTAACAAATATTT
>DASWDL010000295.1:0-9408 GCA_036395315.1 Nitrososphaeraceae archaeon | reverse complement strand
TATAACTAAATGGGATGAAGAACCAGGTGGCGACCTATTACTACTTGCAGAGATTAAATTCAAAGTAGACGACAGGCGGTCTTTATACCATCAATGGAAGGTTCAAGCATGGGATGTCGAGTAATAGATTTCTAATTATACAATTCCCATTTCTTAAAAGTCGAATCGAAGTACAAGTCTTAGAAGACAAAGTTACTTTAGGAAGATGCAATAACTTTGAATCTGTGAAAGTCTGCAAATCTCTTTTTATCATATGTTCTATCTCGTTACTTACTGACTCCATGAGTACGCTGGCAACCAACTAAGTCAGTAACTCACCATGAATGTTTATCAATGGCTTGGTTGGAGCCAGTCAAAATATCGCTAGTGATATCCTGTAGGATTCGTATTATTAACAATACTGATCCCGACGGGCCCGCCTTATAAAGACCCACGTGGATATTCGTCCTTTTTATATGGTCAATGAATATCGAGGTGAGAAAACCACGTAACAATCCTAGGTGCTAGTTTCTAAACTAAAATAGTCATCGCATTAAATAATAAAAAAATGATTTAGTCTTCATCCTCATATTACTATAAATATAATTACTTGGGGGTGATATGATTTTTATCGATTAAGACTATTTCCCATATACTGTTCGGCTCATTTTACTTATAAGATATATGAGCTACAGTAAGCAGACAGCCTGTCCGAATTGAACAGTAACAGTTGGAGGTAATATTCTTAAGCATTCCTTATAATCAAAATTTCCGAATTTGATAAAGAAAATTAGCATGTCCAGCATCCGTGCATGCGCAGCTCTGATAATTGGGTATTCACGTTTTTACCCTACAATATTATTAATCATTTTGACCTTGGCATTCAATTCATATCCCTCTTTCGTATCAGGCTCAGATATAACAGGAACTAATCTTCCCAATACAATTTACGGTACAATGGGTGATGATAAAATCCTAGGAAAAGATGGAATAGACAACTTATTCGGCAATGGAGGGAATGACATTATTCACGGGGACAATGGAAATGATTTAGTGGATGGGGGTCCTGGAAAAGATACGCTTGAGGGTAATGACGGCGATGATGTTTTGCAGGGAGGTGCTGGAGCCGATAAGATTGATGGTGGAAAAGGCAATGAAACCCTAACAGCCTCATTTGCACTTGGGTCTGTATCCTTCAGAGATTATGCTGTCGATACTGTAGTGTGCGGGCCTGGTTTTGACACAGCATATATTAGTTCTGCAGATGGAGATTCAGCCGCGACTGACTGTGGAGAAATAATAACCGAGACAGGCCAATAGCAAATTATTAGCGTATTATTACCATTTTAGCTGCCAATAATTTTGGTTACTTTGACGTGAGAATAGTTACAAAATGACTACTTCCTTTTTTGCATCTGTGGTACTTTTAATTGTGAAAGTGGAATCCAACAGGATACTAAATTCACCATTATGGTCTAAAGGATGGGCCTCGCCCTAATCCATCCTAACCGTGACCCACCCGATTAAGTACACCGCTAGGGGGGATC
Source organism: Nitrososphaeraceae archaeon (assembly GCA_036395315.1). GTDB lineage: Archaea > Thermoproteota > Nitrososphaeria > Nitrososphaerales > Nitrososphaeraceae > TA-21. The sequence continues at coordinate 7,882 of DASWDL010000295.1, read as the reverse complement.
CAGATAGTTAGCTAACGCAAGCGTAAAACCCCATACTAGTTGATTCATCTTGACTTGTTCTGTATCCTTGTCCTCCTCCAGTGTTGCCAGATAAAAAGATTCCAACAAGTAAAGGTTTATAGTTAGGGGGAAAGTGGGGACTGGGATTGTGAATGAACAAATGTTCTTATGCCCAAACTGCGACGAACCGTTTGAGATATATCTTCCAGACGACACAACAACCACTTCATATAACGAATGCGAAGATGACGATCTGAAGCACCATAACCGAACAAATATTACGCAATGCCAAAATTGCGAGCAAACAAATACGATTTACTATTGCACTGATAATCATTTTCAACTACCATCCGAAGAGTAATTATTTTTCTCTTCATAGCACTACAGTTCTATTATCCATTCCGAAGTTTTTTCAGAAAAGTTACTCTCTGCCTCAACCTCGGCTTCAATAGCTCAAAGTAGGTCGGAGATGCCAATTTATCATCTGACGATGAGTTATACAATACTGTTCTACGCCAATGAACGATTTCAGAAGAGTCAATTTTACCTGTTGCTTCACCGTAAACGATGCCATTTCCCCGTTTGTCCTCATGAGTACGCGAGTGCCCCAATTGTGAAGCACTCCACTTGAAACTGGTCTGCCCGAAAATGTTCTGCCGACAAGGGAATGGTAGAGCACACATTCGTCTCATTATAGCCTCTTCTTCATCAACCACTCTGTCCGGTAATTTTCAGTTTAATCCTTCAATAAGTTTGCCTAACACAACTCTCAATTCCGGCTGTGGCCTAAGCCTTCCTTGTCCATTTGCGCCGCAATCGCTTCTAATTCAATGACAGAAATTAGGCACGGTACCTTGCTCCGATTATCTTATAATAAAGGAGGACCTATGAAAGTATTCTACGAGAAACGTTGAGAGCACCAGTAAAGGAGTTCTTTAAAGTCTTAAAGAGGAGAGATTGTAAATGCGGACATGGTTTGGATTCACATTCAGAAACTGGTAAATGTGCAAGTCACATTGGGTTCGCCAGCGCTTGTCAATGTAGTTCCTACGAACCCGAGTAACCGAAATTAAAGTTTAAGGAAAATAAATCTAAAATTTAATGATGGTAAATTTTCAAACCTGTTCCTATCATACCTTAATGTAATCTGGATAAAAAAGGAACGCCCGTCTGTAACAATTCTTTATGATTGATTGACCCTATTATCTTTGGGTTGTTTTTCACTTGAATGTCTCTTTGCTCGAACCCCTAACGATATCGCAGCTAGTGCGATGAAGACGGCTGTTGTGATCCCGAATGTTATGATTGCATCTGCCATTGTCCATTCTCTCTTTTCATTTCAGTTAATTACTTTTCGATAACTAAATGAGAAATATTCCCAGATTGATAATGTTGAGAGCTATCTAATGGGGTTTCGTGCAATAGCATTTTTTCCCATACTATCCAAAATATCGAAGGATTAAGAAAATAGTCTAGGGACTCGATACAAGTTTTTTACCCTGGCTTGGTAAGTGTTCTGTTCACGAAACTCCGTACTCGTGCTCTACGTATCGAAAATCATTACTTACTCCATCAAGTGTTCAGTGGACCATAAATTACGATATGCCCCAGAATAGCTCACCTTGCAGAGTTCAGCGAATCTTTGTTCGTTCGTCCTAGCCGGAGAGGTTTCTTAGTTCACAGAAACGAGTAGAAAAGCAATGGACGCTCCAGATATTTATCAAGACAAAATCAATTCTTGATCCTAAGAAAGATATGGATGGAGATGAGGTTGCTGGTTGTCCGATACACCAGACGTGTAAAAAGATCAAATCACGTAATCTGGTCTCTTGCCTTAACCCATCACCTGAACTCAAATTGAGTTGCTAGATAGTCATCAGATTAAAGCTAGCAAAGCGGATAAATTAACGTATCATTTTTCCGTGAACCTTATGTAAGAGAGAAAGAGGTACTCAATTATGTTCCGTAGAAATGTTATCATAGGGTTGGCAATTACGAGTATCAAATTTGTGTGGTTCATTGGATGTCGTGACCTCATTGCAGCAAGTTTGCACTTAGAATTTGTAGACCATAACAAATATTGGTGTTATGTGAGTTCCTGAATGAAAAATGCATAAAAACGAAGGCCTTCATAACCATTGCTGGCACTTAGACCATATACCGGGAACGCAGATGAAGATAACCGTATGTTGCCAATGCAGTGCAAAAAAAGTCAGCGAAATTGCTAGAATGGAAAAGTCTGAAACCATTTACTAATATTTGTCAGGTCAAAAAGTTAGAAACCCGTATCTAACCGCTGACAGGGATTCCTGAAGTTAACAAATTTAATCCTGAATACCCCCTATGACATGAGTTTACAGACAGCTCCTGATGGAACAAAAGGTTATCTATAAATTACACGAAAGACACAAATGTGATAAGGTTTATGTTTTTTGTGGTTTATTTGAGATAGGTTTAAAAGACTTTTAAACCATTTTTCTAAAAATCTCAGTATAAGGAGAGCGGGCCAAATGGCTATAATAAAATCTGCTCTTGCTTATCACAAGCAAATATTTTGTAGAATTTATTCCGAATTTTTGGTATGTCCGCAAGGCATCACAATTGTCAAATGCATCTATATGAGGTTTGAAGGATTTTTGGTTGAGCTTTAAATTATTGTGGCTTAGATTTTCAGTTAATACTTAAAACAAAGAAGTTTAAAATAACTCCACAGTTATCACAATAGTAAGCTTGAATCAATCTTGAGGATTTTTCATAGGAAAACTGAATATTGTTCCATTTGTGGTAACCAGCTAAGATTCAAGTACAGACCAGCAAAAGCTTGGCAAATTGATGGATATTTATGTAGTGATTGTCATACTTCTAAAATGAAAGAATTTCTTGACAAACAGGCAGAGCTGAAGCAGCTTGAAGAGATGAAAGAAAACCATTGTTCTATTTGTGGATTATTTATTCAATCGAAAAAAAAGAGGCCAAGATGGCAATGGAATATGGACGCTGACGCTTTTTTGTGTATCGAATGTTATGATAAGAGGGAGGAAGAGTATAGGATTAGACTAGACTTCTGTGTCAATTGTAACGGGAAGCTAGGAATAATTAGATACAATCCCAAAGTAGATTGGAAAGTAAAAGGCCAGCTGTGTAGGCGATGCTGGGATAATTTTAACAAAAATTGATGAATCTCAATTATTTATGTTCAGATTGAATAATGTTCATAATTTGTACTTAAGCTCATACATATCTGGATGACCATAGAGACTTATAAATGGCCGTAAATCGATCATAGAGTCCGGTGAAAAATAAATCGCGTTCTACGAAAATTAACAAGCGCGCCTTGACACTCGGAATAATCTTGGCCATAGTGATAATTGGAGGGTCTGCCACTGCTTTTCTGTCCATGGGTCAGAACAATAGCAATCGGTCTGCCAACACCAATCAGGCAGATGAATTGATCCGCTTGCTAGTTCAACCTGTAAGCCAAAACGCTAGTGCTTTAGGCAACGACGGTGCAAAAATTACGATAGTGGAGTTTGGTGACTACCAGTGTCAATACTGTGCGCAATTCCATAAAGGGGTGCGTAACGAGTTGATAAATAAATATGTAAACACTGGGATAGTAAAATTTGTGTTCAAAGACTTTGTAATAAACGATAAACCCTTCAATAAGGCTTCTACCCTGGCTGCCAGAGCCTCATATTGTGCCGCGGACCAGGGTAAATATTGGAGATATCACGATGAAGTTTATAATAATTCTATGGGCGAGAACACAGGGTGGATTACCAAGTCTAGTCTTAATGAATTTGCTATAAATGTGCAGATTCCTGATTCGATGAAATTTACCAATTGCCTAGATTCCCAAAAACATAGTGAAGTTGTGTTAGAGAACGATGCACTAGCGAAATCACTAGGCCTCAAGTCCACTCCGACTTTCATTCTAGTCGCAGATGGAAAACAGCCCCTCGGGATTATAGGTGCTCAGCCGTTTAGTGTTTTTCAACAAGCAGTCTCGGAGTTAGAAAAATCATGACTTGTCTAGATGAAAATTTTACGCATTTGTACAACCTCTTTTCTTAATAGGCTTTTTCAATAATAAATCAACTAATATCCTTTACATGAAATATGAATACTAGATTGAAAAGCAGCGTGAGGCTAACAATTTTAGTAACAACTCTTATAACGGAAGTCGACCAAAGGGATGGATGCTGAAGTTAACTTCCCGATCTAAAGTGATCCCCTATTTCACAACGTTCTTTATCATAGAATTGGCGTTTTTTTCTATAATCATCATATGTGGCGAAATTGGGGCGTTGGCATCTACCAAATTTCTTGACTCTGGAGACAAAATTGATACTTTTTATATGGGCGGCATATTTACGAACCTTCCTGCGTCATCAACATTTAGCACACATAAATATAACGTGACAGAGAATTCATTTACTCTTGGCAATTGGACGCTTTTAGTCGAAAAATGGAACTGTGACAGAATTTAATGCCACACTAGGCAGATACCTTAATGGTCTATCTGGAAAGGTATTTCATATTGAAGGATTTACATCCACTGCCCGTAAGCATATTCAACTTGGTTCATTCGGATCGCATATGATTAATGGAGTAGCCAATTTTTCGATTAATGGTAAAATGATTCCAGATAAAATTAGCATATCCGTAATTTTTTCCAATTTGGATCAGATAAATATGATCTTCGATAGTCCCAAATTAGAACTCAAAAATCCGATTGCAGGACAAATAAAATTCGTAAATGACGACCACGGAAATAATATCGAAATTAGTCCATCACATAATTTTCGGGAACAGTTACCGGGCGAAATAATATCTCCAACCAATCAATCCATGTAGACAATAAGTTTGATCAAAATATTGATACTGGTGATCATTATCAAGCATCTCGCGATACTATTAATCAACTGGGCGGTGGCTCGGAAGCTGGGGATGGTGGCTCGGAAGCTGGGGATGAGAGCTAGCGGAAAGTGCGTTTTTGAAAAGTCACTTCAGCTGATTGGTACTCTTGCTTCAGTTACTACAGGCCCTAAATTCAAATGTGACCGAGCTCTGTTCTGGTAACACACTTAAAAACACCGATTACATATCTTTTGAAAAATTACACTTTAGGGTATTTTTTGGTGACAATATCTATATGATATCAAAAATAACTTTAGATATCTGGTTTTTTCTACTATTCACAAATATTATCTACAAGAAGGGATTAGAACTTAAGATACTGCTTTTTGCGTTCTGTTGTAAAAGAACACAAATTAGTTCAAAATGTCCATAATTAATTTTATGGAACTTCTTGGGAGTTTGGGAATTCTTGTAAGCCTTTGGTACAAATGCGGTTAAAGGGGTGATAAAACCAAGGCGGGCTCGGAGGGATTTGAACCCTCGACCTGACGCTTAGGAGGCGTCCGCGCTGTCCATTCTGCACTCGTCTCGATGAAAGAAACGATCTGCGCCACGAGCCCGCCATCAAGGGTAAATTATGCGAGATTTAAACATTCACGAGTATCAAAATTCAAACCCGAGGGAATGTTAATTCTAAATTGTTTGAGATTATTCAATGACATCGACAAATTTCACTTGGTACATCCCTTTAGGGTTACAATTTTAATGATAGGTATTTTTTGAAATTGTTAATAATTCTTCATTTTCTATCAAGCTTTAATCTAAAGAATATGATCTTGTCCTATCTTTCTATCTTACCTTCAATAAATTCCATGAATCTGGTTTTAGCATCACTGTAAGACATCTGCACTGGCGGATGTTTGAAACAGTATGCCGAAACGCTTTCTAGTGGTCCGTTGGTGCCCCTGTCTATGGCTATCTTCGTTCCTCTAATTGCATCTATCATCACTCCAGCACTGTTGTAGGCGTCTACCACCTTGAGTTTAATGTCAAGTTCTATTGGTACGTTGCCAAAGTATTTTCCTCTCATGTTTATGTAACATATTTTGTCATTGTCCAGGAATCCTACGAAGTCTGACGGGCCTATACGCATAGGTATCTCGTACGGTGCCATTGCTGCTACTGCACTTGTTTTACTTATTCTCTTGTCTTCTAGACGTTCTTCATCTAGCATGTTATAAAAGTCCATGTCACCACCTACATTGAGCTGGTATGTTTCGTCTATCTTCACGCCACGGTCTACAAAAAGTTTCACCAAAGTCTTGTGCAATACAGTAGCTCCCAGCTGACTCATTACATCGTCACCGGCACAAGCCAAATTCCTTCCTGCAAACGCTTGTTGCCATTTTGGTGTTGAAGCAATAAAGACAGGTATTGCGTTTATAAAAGATACACCAGCATCAAGACACTGTTCAACGTAGTACTTTGTGGCCTGCCTGCTTCCAACAGGGAGATAGTTTATCAGGATCTCAGCCCCTGAATCCTTCAGTATTTGAGATATTTTTGGAGGACTCTTATCAGAAATCTTCACCCGTTGGTTTAAATGTTTTCCCACCCCATCTAGTACTTCGCCTTTCTCTACTTTTATTCCAGTCTTGTCAACATCACATATCTTGATGGTGTTGTTAGGACTAGCAAATATCGCTTCTGCCAGATCCTTACCAACTTTGGATTCTACGACATCAAAAGCTGCCACAAACTCTATGTCTGACGGTTCGATTCCTCCGAGGTTGTAGGTTACAAGTCCTGGAGCTTCTAAGATAGAATTACTACCGTCTCTATCTCGATCTCGATCTCTATGAGCATCAGTAACTGTATCTTTATCTTTATCTGTAGTTGCATTCACATTCGCGTTTACTTTTGCACTCGAGTTCGCATCCGCAGCCAGGTCCGCATTACCAGACCTACTAACTCTAACTTTATTACTGATTTCATTACCTCTTTTAAGATCACTAGTACCTTGTCGACCTTTTTCTACATGACGATTATAATGAAGGCGATCATTACTACCAGAAGTACCATCATTATGAAAACCACCATGATGAAGACGATCATAATACAATGTGCCTTGAACCAATGCAGAAGCACAATTGCCAACTCCGGCTATAGCCACCCTCACCTTATTATGCATGGAAGATCGTACTTACCACAATGACCGGTTTAATTAACATATGGAAGACAGGTAGTCAGTCGCCTACGTTATTCTGGGCTTTTGCGATATTTTTTATTTGACGGGGCCAAACAATAAGAGACAACCCTTGGCTTCTTGTCCTCGGAAAAGTCTTCATCGTGCAATTGAGACGGGAAATAAATCTTGTGGTTTCCGTCATTTGTGCAATCCGTGAATCCGACACCTTGAACTATCTCTGAAAGATTCTTGAACGAAGGTTCGTCTGTAGACATATCCGTTAATATCTGAAGTGTCCCCTCCCTGCGGAGTTTGTCCGGCAGCGTTTCTACTAGTGATCTCAGAGACTCTTTATCTTGTTCGTTACCAAGACGATAATATTTCTTTGGCATACTAAGAAGAAAATTGTCAACCGACCCGCTTGAGATATTTGGGATCAATTTTTTTGGTTCTCCCCAAAATGCAGAAGCATTTTGCGGTTCTAAAGCCACAAATTCCGATTTTGCCTTAGATACTTCTTCTTGATTTTTTCCAATTCCGACAAAGTATTCAGCCCAATTGTGTAACGCAATATAATGCATCATTTCGCCCCTTAGCATTCCTATTTCTACATTTACCTTGAGAAACATTCTGCGTGCCTTCTCTACAGTTCTGTTAAGGGAAGTCGAGGGATTTCCCTCGTGGAAAAATTGGTACACAAGATTCCAACGTCGTTTAAAAATTTCTGGAAAATTCTTCGAGTTTATTAACTTCTGAAAAATAGGAATGTCTGCAAAGTCTGAGAAAAAAGTATCAGTTCTTGAAACCGCTTCAAGTTTAGGCAAGTATAGTTCA
>DASWDL010000294.1:0-2201 GCA_036395315.1 Nitrososphaeraceae archaeon | reverse complement strand
AAGAATTTACAAAGGAATTAGCAATCGTGCCTGTAAGTGCTACAACAGGCGTTGGAATTCCTGAATTACTAGCGGTTTTGGTAGGTCTAGCACAGCAGTATATGGGAAAGAGGCTTGAACGGCACGAAGGGACTGCTAAGGGACTAATTCTTGAAATTGATGAAGAGGTAGGACTAGGGCCGTCTGCCAATATTATTTTGTTGGACGGCATTATAAATCAAGGTGATAGTATCATGGTAGCTAAGAAGAATAGTGCTATCGTCACAAAAATCAAGGCATTACTTGTACCAAGACCGCTTGATGAGATGCGTGATCCCAGAGATAAATTCAAACCAGTTAATCAGGTAGTTTCAGCGGCAGGTCTAAAAATAACATCCCCTGACTTGGATGGCGTTTTGGTTGGTAGTCCTCTGTATGTTATTGAGAGAAAAGAGGATGAAGAGAAGCTACGGGCCATGGTAGAATCAGAAATTAAGAGTGCCATTGTCAATACTACTTCTAATGGAATAATCCTAAAGTGCGACACAATTGGTTCACTTGAAGCAATTACGGATCTGTTAAAGAAAGCACGTATCCCGATTCAGACCGCAGATATTGGCCACATAACAAGGAGAGATATAATTGCAGCATCAGCGGTACAAGATAAAGATAGGTATCTAGGGGTAATACTAGGCTTTAATGTTAAAATTTTGGATGATGCACTTAAGGAATCGCAAGAGAGGGGAACAAAGATTTTTACCGGAAAAATAATTTACGATCTAGTTCGCAATTATACAGAGTGGGTTGTATATCAAAAAGAACATGAGGAATACATTCTGTTTAATGAGATACACCCAGTTTGTAAATTCGAATTTATGAAAGGATTTGTATTTAGACGTAATGATCCAGCAGTCTTTGGGGCAGAAATATTAGTCGGAACACTTCGCCACAAAGTCCCAATCATAAATCAATTTGGAAAGAAGATTGGCATTGTACATCAAATTCAGGAAAAGGGGAAAACAATGGATGAGGCAGTACAAGGAATGCAGATTGCAGTTTCGATCAGGGGTCCTTCTATTGGCAGACAAATTAATGAAGGCGATATCTTTTACACAGACTTAAACAGCAAGGAGGCCAAGATTCTCCTAGAACGCTTTACCTATCGGTTAAACGAAGCTGAAAAAGAAGTCTTTCATAAGATTGTTACTCTTAAGAGGGCAGCAGACCCAGCCTTCGGATATATTTGAGAGCATTAACTCGAATTATACAATGTCTGTAATGGATCATCTATTGGTACTTCTGTAATAGTCCTTCGAGACCCTTTTCTCCCACTGCACCTACAGCTCTATCAATAGCTTTTCCATTCATGAAAACAATAAATGTAGGAATTGCATATACATCAAATCTCATAGCCACTCCTTGATTATCATCGACATTTAGTCTTCCAAATGTGATTTTGTTTCCATATTTCTTCGCTAACTTGTCGAAGATTGGAAGCATAAATTGACAAGGCCCACACCATGTTGCCCAAAAATCTACTAATACAGGCTTGTTACCATCCACAATTTCATCAAAATTTTTCTCAGATAGCTCCAAAAGAGTTGAGTTGTTGCTGCCCACATGCATACTAGAAGTTTTATGTTCGTCACTCATGGTTCCTACGATATACAGGAGCGATTTCATATTTAAGATTTTTTAATTGGCTATTATCAATGAGACTTTAGATCGATACGATCTTAAAGATCTAATAAAAACTTAATAATAACCTTATTTTTTTCCATCTTGATTTCCATTTCATGGTAAGTTATTGCTTTAACTTCCACTTTGTAACCATGTTTTTCTAAGTTCAAGGATTCTCCTTTTGCAACACAAGACAGAAAAAATTTATTATCATTTGAACCAATCTTAACTTTGAAATCTGATAATACAATTTTTTCTAGAATAACAAGTAACAGAATTCTCTCTAGCCAGTCATAAAGTAGACTCTTCAGATCATATCCGGATATCTCAATTTTAATCTGTAGAATGTGAGAGATAGAATAGAGATCGAACATAGTATCAATTAGGCCGCAGGCAGAATTTTCAAAAGCTTGCTCCAAATTTTCTCCATAAGCCTCAATAATGGAGTCTGACGTATGCTCTAGGTGGCGAAATTTTACCCATGACATAATAAACTTCAGAACTGTGTGGTTTTAATAACTAATCGTAAAATCTAAATGCTA
>DASWDL010000293.1:0-10295 GCA_036395315.1 Nitrososphaeraceae archaeon | reverse complement strand
AATTCGTCAATTGTCACTTTTGTAGTACAGAAGATTATTACTGGAATCTTCAAAGCTGAGAGTTGACCGAGCTCGCGAATATGCCTTGTGCCGATACTATGTGGATTTTCTTCTTGTTACTTAGTTTGATATTACTCTTACCTTCTGCATTAAAAAAGAATTTTTTTCATATCATACCCAAATAAAAATCAATTCATGAATTTATGTATCACAGTCATTAGAATCATTTTGTAAATGAATAATCAGTATTGTGTTGAAAAAATTAATGGAAGTTTAAATTGCGATGCATATAACAATGGGTAGTCTCCTATGTTAGATCCTAATGCAAAGCGTCTACTATGGTACCTTTTTGCCGGTTCCAAGGGTGCTAGGACGAGGATTAGGATCATTGACATATTAAGAGAACGACCATCTAACATCAATCAGCTCTCTGGCTCCCTTGGTTTAGACTATAAAGGTATACAACACCATATATTGGTGTTGGAAAAAAATAATCTCATAACAAAGGCGGGCGAGAAGTATGGCGTCGTATACTTTATTTCCGATTATTTACAATATAATTTGGAAGCCTACGAAGAGGTAAAATCCAAGATTACCAAATGAACAATTGTTTATAATTTGGATCTAATTTGGATAAAGGAATAAAAGCAATTAGAAATTAAGGGATATATTCATGAACATATTGATGGAAGTAAGCGCTGCACTCGGCCTGACAAATGTGGTCCTTTTAATTATCTTACTAGCCATATATTTGAGAATTTACAGAAGTAGTAAAGCGGTATTTACGCAAGGACTAATGTTTTTCGCGGGTATGCTTGCATTACATAATGCGATTGCTGTATATGCTTACGTTGTAATGGAGCCCCTATACGATGAAGCGTTACTTCCATACTTTGTTGCCATACATGTAGCAGAACTGGTAGGAATTGCTGTTCTTCTCAAAATTACTATTTAGGAAACCACAGGAAATTTCTTTATGGTCAATTTTTATATCACCTTCATTGTAATTTCAGGACGTTCGCCCCTATCGGTGTGATGGTCTACGACCTGGCCGGCATGAGTAAAAGAATAAATAAGATTTTGGGGTTGAGAAATGGGTTGTTACTAGCCGGGGTATCATACTGAATTCTTCCTTCGATCTACATGTGCGAAGTCTTAGGTTCTTATCTTGGAGCTCTTTAGCCTTTTATGAATTGTCCACTGAAAAGTTGGAAGAGTTAATCTTTTGAGCATGATCATTAGTAGTTGTAAATCTTAACCATGATTTGCCGCAGGTAACAATTTACTTATCTGGTGAATCGAGGGCGAACAGGCAGACTTTTATGTTCTAATAACGTAAATATAGACGTGGTTTTAATCTCCCAATGAGATGGCAAAGGTTCAGCACTATAAAAAACTCAACACCAATTTAGATAACTTATACGGGAGTATAAAGGACTTAATACAGGCACAAAAGGAGTTACGAATTGTTTCTGAATATAAAGGCTTTCTCAATAGTGTGCCTTTAAGAAGTATTGTCGCAGTCAATACCTCTCCAAAGGTATGGGCAGGATCTCTCAGAGATTCATGTCTCGATAACGGGAACTCCGGATGATTATGCAGTAGAAGTAGCCTCTGGAGCATGGTTCAGCAGTCTTATTTGGCCTGGTGCTGTAGGGCTTGTTGTTGGAGGACCAGTGGGCCTTGCTGCAGGTGTAGCTGTCGGTGGGATAATGGCCTATGAATTTGAGAAACATCTATGGACAAAAGTATTGGAAGTGGTAAAGAAGGAAAGTACAGCTCAACCTACCGTAGATTCTATCGAGCATTATCATGACTAATTGTTTATTTTTTGCAGGATTGATGCGTTTTTTGTTTGGAATTAATTTCAACTTGGCTTTTCGATATAGGAAGGAAAGAGGGGACATCAATGACCGATAGCAATATGAGTATTCCTTTCAATAATTTACTCACAATCGCTGGTATTTTGATCATTGGGTTGCTGCTTTTGTCGTCATTTTCAATAATAAGCAATTATCTAGACGTCTTTTCTGGAGGGAAAGATAGGATTCTGCTTACTCTATTAAATTCTAGTTTTGTACCGCTAACGAAGGTTCACGGAAATCAAGTAACTGTTTCTGTTAGGTATCAAGTTAATGATGAGTCGCTGGAGGACGAAAAGATAAATGGAATTATGAAGCTCTTTTCTTCAAATGGAAGTTTAATACATTCGTCTTCTTTCCCAGATGGTTTCATATCTAAGAAAAAAGGTGACACCGAAGACTTTAAGACCACGATTAGGGACCCGACAATTCAAAATCTTATAGCAAACGTGTCGTTTACCGACTTGAAGAAGACCGAAACGCTCTCAAATGTCATTTCAACAAACCTTCAACTTAAACAATTAACAACCTCCAACTCTTCTGAAGGATCAAATTCTGAGGGCGTTCAAAAATAGCCTTGTATTAGTTTCCTAGACCTACCATTGGAAAAGCAAAGCCTCGGTACGGGAAGCGATATTAAATTACAATTTTATTGACAACTGTTAGTGATAAATAGGGATAGACATCTATAGATTTTATGGCCAATATTTTGTCCGACCAAACTTGGGTAAATATAACTGCTCTTGTAATAATGTCGTTAATAGTACCTTTTCTCTCCCCCGGTTCTATAAAGCCGGGACAGGAAGAGCAAGGTCTATTGTTCCAAAAAACAAATCTTGTGGATGCATTTGCTTTGGGTGAAGCATTGATACGGTGTACCGATGGTAAATTAGTAAATTCTCAAGATCAGTGTCCTGGGACAGACCTATGTCCTCCTCCTCAAAATAATACAGTGTCTAACTGCATTCCGCGTGGGCCTACAAATGGAACCTCCGCAAATGCGACGACTACCTTTCCCAGTGAAGAAAATACAATGAATAATGAAACTACAAATAACCCAAATCATTGTTTGAATAATCGGTTCACCCTGCACACTCCCCAGTGCACCGATTAATCATCTTCGTGCGATTAAAATCATGGAAAATAAAAGAACATTGACGTGAGACCTATGTGAAATGGCCTGTTCGAAGGAGTTCAAAAATATCTGCGATTACATCAATTCGATAGCCTATTATGGACAATTAGACCCATAATTTTTTATGATAAATGGATTTTCCGTCTTCCAGTAGGATTGCCAATAGTGCAAAAGTCATAAGGGTTTAATCTTAATTTCGTTTCACTCACCTTTGCGGAATTCAATACCACAGAATATGCACCAAAGTTTCATAATTCGGCCTCTGCGTGCACTTGCCGCATAGCCGATGCGAGCTAAACCTTTCTTACAGTACTGACACTTCATAGTTATCTTATTCCTATGCCATCCCCCTAGAGTATTTAATAGCTATGTAAAAATTAGTGGATGTCAAGCACAATTCTAACTACTAACGCTACATTATTTTTCCTAAGAATATCTCCCTTTGAACGGTGGTTGCCAGTAGTAAATCAATCAATTTATTTAATTCAAGCTCGTACGAGGGAATATCGTGTTTCAAATCTTTAGTGAACTTGAAACAGGAGTGACAAAGACCAACGAACTTTTGAAAGCTAACTCTTGATTATAGGCCTAACTTTGGAGTAGCAGAATTATGAACGTTAATAGCATCAACCATTGACTGAACTTTTCAAAAAAAGAAAAAAGAGGACTGATGTCCTGTTCTATTGCATTTGATTTTTGTTTGTTCTAGCTACCGCTGTTGTCGTTGACACAGCTTCCGGATGTTTCGCATGCTGATGCGCCGTCAGCGCCAATGCCGCCAAATACGTCATTGCCAGCACCGCCATTGCCGCCTATCGAGTCTCCACCTGCTCTACCTGGAGCTCCTGCGCCACCGTTACCATTACCTGCGTTGCTAGTAGCACATGCCGGAGCGAATGGACTATTCTGTTCGCATGAATTGCCGCCGTCAACAGGGCCGCTTAGACCGAAGTTACTGCCACCTGCTGCGCTGCAGCACCGCCGCCGTTACCACCAGCACTTACGCCTGCGTCACCGCCATTGCCGCCATTGCCGCCTTCAGCTTCTACTTCAGCCTTCTTGCTGCTACCGATCATAACTGGGAGTTTTTTGATGTGATGTTGCTATTCCCAACATTCCTTGAGTAATCCCGGTGCCTACAGGAATGTTTAGCAGCGGATTGGTGGATATAGTTCCGTTCGTTACCCTGATAACTGTTCCACCTTTCTGCGAAAGAAGAAAGTCATCTAGACCTAGAAATGCTATAGTTGTTGGCATGCTAAGATTTGAAACTACTGGTACCACCTTAAGACTGGAGTCATTAACTATTGGAACTGTAACGGCAGAGGTTGTCTGTCCCTGATTAGTGACGGTAAATGTCTTATTTTGTGATGGAGGAGTACCTTTTAGTGCTTGATTTGGGCCTGTTATCTGAATAGTACCCGTCATTCACGGATGAAACGTACAATGGTATGGTATCTTTCCATTCCCTGTTACAAGAGCTGATCCAATTGATCCTGAAGATATCAAACCAGTATCAAAAATCTTTCCAGAATTTGTTGCTGTAGAGCTAAGTCCGGAAGTAGCGGTATGAGGTGCAATATCGTTATTAGTCCAAGTAACTTTGGAACCACTACTAACTCCAGCAGGATTAGGTTGATAGTAAACTTTGACCTGTTGAGCCGCACAACCTTCAGATATTGCAATAGACCGAATTGGGCTTCCAATGTTACCAGAACTAAGATTAGTTAGTCTTGCAGCAGTACTTATACCAGCAGTTTGAGACACTGTGTTTGTAACAGAACTACTTTGAGAGTTTTGTCCTTGCTGCTGTGCTATGCTCGTGACATAAATTGAGATGAAAGCGGATAAAGCCAAAATAATTCCTATTCCAAACATCGCCTTAGACAATATGATGTTCAAGCTAAATTTCGCACCGGGCACAAAAGGATTTGTCAATTTTAAGAGCAGATTGGAAATTGAAATCCGTTACGACTAGCAAATGATGAGCAAATTTTAATTCCGCTTGTTTATAATATTTGCCTTCGTTATCAAGAGGGCATAAAATGGGTAGGATGTCTTTATAATGGAGTGTCGTTGGCTCTCAAAACTTCGCAAAACGCTCCAAACACACTGAGAACTAGTGAACTGGAAAACTGCGTCCAGATAGAATGAGGAGCGAAGCCCTAACTTTTCATTTAATTGACCTATTCAGACACGCTAGTACGTGTCAATGCACCTTATTCGCTAAATTCTTTGTGCCCACAATAAAAGCAGAGATAGTACGACATACTGTTTCCAGTTTCATAAACAGAAGACATAGGGTGGTTGCAATAACAGCATGAACGGTAAGGTATAGGATCGCCTATTGAGAATGGTTCTCGAGTAGAAATACATTTGCTTACTATTTCAATGACCCGTTCCACTTCATTTGTCAGTGATTTATGATTGTATTTGCTAGCCATTAATTTGATACCCCCTTTATCTACAGGAACCTTTCGCTCGCTTAAGTGTTTTTAGGTACCCATTTTCAATTTCTTTCCCGATACATGACACAGTTACGCTTAAAAGAAATTTCCGGTTTAAATTTTTTCATGACATAGTAGATAGCAGGATGTCATTAATATTAAAGATAAGATTGATCACGCCTCCCTTCTTCGAAATTCCACTTCGCTGTAATCCTTGAAATACAAAAAAATAATGGAATACCGGCCACGGAAATTAGGAATGTTCCACTCCGAAGGCTATTTTTACTCCAACCCGGTACTCGGTAATCTTGCCAGTGCTTGGATCAACCTTAGCAGTTATATCATTTACTTCCAGGCCGGCAATCCCGTGGATGGTCTTCCTGGCCTCGTCCAATGCTGCTTGTGCTGCCTCGCTCCAACCTTTATCTGAGCCTCCAATGATTTCTACTACTTTTGCTATATGAGTCATTAATTCATGAAGAACTGCATTGCTATTAAGTTGGCTCCTCCTACTTAACAAAGATTTAAACACGACCTACATGTAAAAATCCATCCAGTAGGCCATCTGAAGCAATTCTTAATTGAGATATGGTAGTACCAAAGTCGCGAGAAACGCAATGATGGAAAAATTATGGATTATTAGCTCGAATTAAATTCCACCAAACTTTACTAACACCTTGTGAAAGTGTAGTAGCTAATCGATTTGGAGTTCTGAAGATAAGTGTCGAATATGAAAAGGGAATGTAAAACGATAATGCACGTTGAGTCGCTATTTTAATTTTTACTTCAATGGTTATTTTCGACTTCTTGCCAATGTTGGAAACAGTGAATACAGAATTCTTAAGATTTTTAATGTCATTAACGCAATATATATTGGAAATGATGGCCATTATTGATTATAATATACAATAAAAATTGTGATAGAATATGAATGTCTATGTTCATATCCTTTCGCCAAGTACTGCAACATCTCATTAGAATGCCAATCCGTTTGTAGTACAAGAGTAGCTCGGATCGTACAGTTTAGTATGTATTTACCCAATGAACTTATTTTGGTAATCAATTTTTTTGTATTTGTAGTGGCAAATTCAGTTATTCTGTGGATAGTTCCTAGTCTTACAATAGTCTCTGGACATATTGTCGAGTTCAGAGATCCTTTTCTAGCAAGGAGCATAGGAATTAATTGGCCCAATCTCCAAAGTCTGTAAAGTGTATGATCATTTAGTCCAAAGAGTTTTTAATTTATCCGCAGAAGTTTTGGCATCGTTACTGCTTGTAAATACTTCCAGAGTAATCGTCCTATCATAACGGATTTCTTTTAATGCCTTGACCACCTTTTCGTGGTCGATTAAACCTGCCCCAATTGGCAGGTGTTCATCTTTATTACCATGATTATCGTGCCAGTGAATATGAATTATCTTTTCCCTGAAGGTGGATATGTATTCTATAACCGATTCCATGCCCCCAGAAGTAAAGGCATGGGGAATATCTAGATGAACTAATAAGGAGGGAACATTATCGACAACATACTTGACTTCGTTTACTTTGTGAATCGCATTTGAAATGGGTGCATTTTCTAGCATTACCTGCACATCAAGCTTCTCAGCATACTTCATAATTTCTCTAAGGCTCTTGATCATGTTTTCCAAAAGGATTCTTCTCTTTTCACCATAGAACATACCATTGAGATTAGCATGAAAATTTATGAGGTCTATGCCTATCTCTTTTGCTGTTCTAATTTCTCGGGTAGCCTCAAGAATCCACGCATCACGGATATAGCCGAAATCTGAACACAAATCTATCCAATATGCTGTATGAGCTATAGGTTTTTGCCTGAATTTTTCAATGAGATTTATTATTTCATTCTTCTTCTTGTTAATTATTTGTGGGTTGCCTTCTGGTCCTTCGATGGCTATCTCAACATAATCAAAGCCTAGTTCATAAATTTTGGCTATCTCACTTTGAATCTCGTTTGAAGGATTAGTAAGTAATCCGTAAGAAGGCATATGATGAGTCAGCTCCTACCCTATTTTATTCAACATCACTTTAAATTTTATTCTTCAACAACGCTCTTGATAGTTC
The DNA here is from genome assembly GCA_036395315.1 of Nitrososphaeraceae archaeon. Classification (GTDB taxonomy): domain Archaea; phylum Thermoproteota; class Nitrososphaeria; order Nitrososphaerales; family Nitrososphaeraceae; genus TA-21. The sequence continues at coordinate 2,769 of DASWDL010000293.1, read as the reverse complement.
TAATTCTGCGACTCGCGGTGTTCCAAAGAGCCTTGCTTCGTCTTCCCCTCTTAATTCTAAAGCGGATTCGTTGTCTCATCTTCCCAAGAAAATTAAAGATCTCGCTAGAAGGCTCATCATTGTCAGTAGGGGTGTAATGCTGAATGTCCCTACTAATCTTTGCAATAGTATCGAAGTTATGTATTCATCTTTTTCTGTATTCGCAATCACTTTTAGGCACAACCATAGGTAGGTATGGCAGAGCCTGTAATAGCCTTTGATTCTTCTGAACAAAGGAATAACACTATATTTGCTAAATCCTGTGGCTGCACCCATTTGCTAAAGTTTGCCTTTGGCATTGTCCTTCTATTTACTTCGGTGTCAATAATACTTGGCATCATACAGTTTACGTTAATATTGAATTCCTTTACTTCCTCGGACAGCGACTCTACAAACCTTAACAATCCTGCTTTTGACGCAGCATATGCAGAATCATATCCGGCGGACTTCAACCCAGATCTGGAGGAAACATGGACTATCTTTCCAGCTTTTGAAGATATCATTTGAGGAATTACATGTTTACTTATCAGAAAGGCAGATTTAAGGTTCATAGTCATCATCCAGTCCCATTCTTTTTCGTCAAGTTCGGCTACACCCTTACCTCCCAAATAGCCACCGACTACATTAACTAAAATATGTATTTCATTATATTTTCTTAGTATATTGGAGACCAAAATCTTTACTTGGTCTTCTTTGCTTAGGTCTGCTCTTATTAGTTCAACACGAGATTTCATTTCTTCTTCGAGACCATCTATTTTCATATTGTTGACATACGACGAGATTACTTTGGCATTGGAAGCAATGAACGCCTTAGTTACGGCGCTACCAAGTGCTCCAGTTCCACCTGTTACTAAAACAACTCTATTTGAAAAATCATGCTTTGAAGTGGCATAATTTTGTTTCATACTAAATTATGTGTAAAGACCAAAGCAGTAGAAAAGTGTTATTTTCCTTTTTTGGCCTGACTTAGATAAGCAGGCTTAGATTTGAAGTTTTTAGCCTGGGTTAACGGGTTTAGATCTGCGGTCAAGAGACTTCCGCCATGTTACTAGGTTTTTAAGCTTTAAATCTTCCAAAGAATCATAAAGGCTTGACAATATCTGGGTGGGGTAAGTATTGGTCTATCTTGAAGTCAAGTGGTAGCCTAACCTAATTGAAGTAGAAAAAATATTTTAAATAATTTGGCGGTATATTTTTTCATACGCTGGAAATAGATTTCATTTTGACTCATTTTCAGGAGCCTATATTCCCTAGGACTATCTCGACTCGTGAGAGTAAAGGAAGGCAGTTTGAAATTTTTAATAAGAAAGAAATGATCAGAGCATATGAAGAATCCAATTTCGTAGATTGCAGGGTCAATGCTTATCCTTCCTACACGGAATACAAAGGAATTCAGAGGTACCCTCCAAATTTCATATTTGCTGATTTGGATCTTTCGTCGTCAAAGGACAGGCAGGCACTTGATAGGGCAGTAGATGCCACTTTAAGGACTCTGAGATTCAGGATTAATGGAAGTCCAACGGTTTTATGGACAGGAAATGGCTACCACATCTACCAACCAATAGAGGCCGTAATTTTTGAACAATTCGTCCAGTTTGAGGGGTTTGAAAAGCCCTCAGCCAGGTTTCTTAGATTTGCGGAGCAGTATTTGACAAATGAAAAATCAGACCCATCGCATAACCCGTCCTTCAAGTCATGCATGATTCGCATACCCGGATCAATTAATTCAAAATGTCACAAGGGTAGCAATGAAGTCAAAATAATTCAAAAGTGGGATGACTACAGACCTCCTATTAGCCTTCTCCTTTCAGCATTTTACGAATACTTAGTAAGTGAGAAGGAAAAAGAAACAAAGTTCCAGAACAGAGTTAAAAGAGCATATGGTATTCAAAGCGGTCAGATAAGCACTTTAGCATGGGTAGAAACGCTTCTAAAAACACCTATTGATGATTATAGGAAGAATACCATAGGTCTTATTCTGTCACCCTACTTAGTAAATATTAAAAAACTGTCGTACGGTGATGCTTTTCAAGTTATAAAAAACTGGCTGAGCAAATGCAACGAGCTACGTTATTTAGATACCAATTTTGATTATAAAATAAAATATTCTCTTAATACTGCAATAAGGAAACGCCAGTTGCCGATGAAGTTCGAGACTTTGAAGACAAAAAATATTGAACTCTATACGCTCTTACGTGAAAGTATGCAGAGCAGCACTGAATCAACCACTAACAAACACAAAGAATAATGGTGTGCGGGAGTACACGTGCCGGTGAAATCTTTTAGCCTAGAGTCAGTAGTATCTTCTCAAATCAGTATTAATCCCAAAGCTCTGACAGTCGGGATACTGGGGCATCAAACCATCTCTATCGTCCTAAGTTGAATAAGTACTCCGCAAGTATACCTTCTGGCGGCATTACAATGTTAGAAGGAAGAACCATGATTTCATCAGATCCTCCTTTGACATACGTTTGGATACTGGACACTCAGAAATTCAAAAGTTGCCTACATGAGGAACACCTATCATACTGGAAAGGCATTTTACACTTTCCCGCTTTACATTCGTAGAGTACTCCGCATGTAAGACATTGGTGTCGGCACGAATTCTTCAAATTTTTGTCCAATCTCAACCCGATTTGACTGTCCGTATATTTCAAACTGCTTAGGAATTTTGGTAATAAAGTTCTTAATAATGTAGTTGTTAGTTCTTATTTACCTCTAATGGAAAAA
>DASWDL010000292.1:0-6663 GCA_036395315.1 Nitrososphaeraceae archaeon | reverse complement strand
AATTCAACTCACATGAGCGTAATCTGGTTCTGAGAATACTTACTACAAATAACTACAGATATGAGATGCCCTTTAGTAAATTTAACGGTGCCTTTACGTTGGATGAGAACCAATTCAGGGTGAAGATACTCAGTGGAGATGGATCAATCAAAGCGGCTTCGGTTGCTCCCATGTTTAAGAGTGGCAAGGTCGGAGATAGAGATTTCTTGGATAAGGATGTCAAAAATGGGAAAGTATTTTTCTCTCTAACGGACATCAAATCTGGCAGATATTTACTTGAAGTTTATGTCAAGCTGAGCAACGGGGCCATAGGGATATTCGCTCGAGGATCCGTTAGCATAAAGTAGTACTGCTAGCTAATTCCAGATTGATGGACTGACAGATCGTCCCAAGTTACCACATGGGATTTTGGTGCTTACCCGGGCTTCCTCTTTTTCCCCTTTTTGTTTTGCAGCCGTGCTATAATTTCTACATCTGTAGGAAGCTCGGTAGTAACTGCCTCGAGGGCCTTTACTTGTTCATGAACTTTATTGACTCTCCTCTTTTGGATCTTTCTTTTCATATAGGTATAGTATTGCTCTATGCTTGCTTTTATTTCCATGACTTATTGGAAGAATAGCCTTCAATAGAGCAAGTTTCTCGCCTTCATATATACACGGTCATTCCTCACAAGTATCTAAAGATCATTGTAGGTAGGATAGTGAGGGATTCTGGATTCAGTTGATATACTACTCACAATCTGCTGATTTGGTATCTCCTTTAGTAGGATCGAAGTCATCCAGCACGTCAGTTCCTTGACCGCAGTTGAACGAATCTGGCTGGGAGAGTCTGATAGAAATGAGTTTCTTCCTCTAAGTATATCATTTCCGGGACCAGCTATTATAGTGTCGGTCCTAGTGTTACCCAATAGAAAATCATTGTACTTGTTCCTATTGAGTGTATTACCAGCTAATCCTCAGTCTAAAGTGTCATCCCCCCTGGGGATTGAGACGCCAAAAAAGGAAAAAACTGATTCATATTCAACGATTTCTACAACGGCCATGGCGAATTGAAATTCACTTTGGTTAGAGGGAATCAAGACGGTAAGATGATCCAACAAGTACGAATAATTCACCAGATCGTATTATGGTCTTTGACAAAGTTTTATATTCTAAAAAGTTAGAATCGATGGGCCAAAGACAGTGAGGCTAGGGATTGGTCACGGCCCACCGGGCGTCCGTTGATTAAGTGTACTCACAATGCACGATAGAATATTAAAGACTTTGAATCGATGGACCAAGCTAGCATATTTGCCGAGTACTAGAGTTGCCTAAAGTTACACTATCCCTAAGGCTGAAGTACCAAAACCCAAAAAACCAGTTGCACACAATAAAATATTAAAACGACGAAGACACAACGTTGCTTTGTATGTTAACTCAGGCCCAGGATAAGTTCTCAGTAATAAGGCATGTGAAATAAAACATTTTATAGAAATGGCATATTTGAAGGATTACAAGTTTGGTTGTCCCGCCTGTCGCGAACCCTTTTCAATATATCTTCCAGAGAAAATCAGGTTGGCGACCTTTACCGAATGTGAAAATAAGGATTTCAATCGTCATAACTTCACGGCCATCGCGAAGTGTAAAAATTGTCAACAAGGTATTACGGTCTTTTATTGTATTGATGGTCATATTTGAGCTGCTCTAGCAATTAGAAATGATTAAAACAGCTTGCGCCTCTGATTTCAATAAGAAAAAAGTCGGATATGTTAGGCCGCCCATCAATGGGACCCTGATTTTAATTACGAGGGGTAGACCATATCCATGGCTAGATCATAATGAATGGAAGCAAGTACTTTCTCCATCTCGTGAGACAAAGGATAGGTGGCTTAAAAGTAAAAGGAAAGAGAGCGACTGGAAAAGATACGAAGAAGAATTCATTCCCCAGATGAAAAAGAGAGAGGCAATAAAAGCAATTAAAGGATTAAGTCTGAGAGCAAAGAAAGGAGAAATAATAACACTGCTCTGTTACTGTAAAGAAGGACAACATTGTCACCGATATATTGTAAAATCGTTAATCGAAAAATATCAGAGAAATTAAGTAAACAGCGTACTCCAACCATAGATAAAGCACTTCATTTCTTCTCCATTAAATGTAGGCTCTAGCACTCCCTTCCTACACTTTTTACACTTCTTTCGTCTGTCCATTTTCTAGTGTTACAGGGTTGTGACTAATAGCACGAGGTTCGACTTGGTGAGAGGGAGACGTATAATTTGTAATTTCATAACTGCCAAAGCTCGATGACTGGATCACTTACAACCCACAACTCCCCCGTAGGAAGTAAAATGGGAATTGCACGCGCCCAACTATGTCTTGACTAGATGGACAAAAGAATGAGGACTTGTTACATTATATTATGTTATGAACCAGGTAACCCTTGTTGGACATAACTGAAGATTTCGATTTGTGTTCTACTTGCAAAACAGGTTATCTAAAGCCAACAGGAGAAACTATCATCCCTGGGGAACCAGCTGGAGATTATGTAGACATAGGTACTCGAAGAGTTTTTCAATGTGAAAATTGCGGTCAGAGGTCAGTTAGAGTTGCAAACCATGAGTACGTGGGTATAAGTGATAGTGTAAGAACAAAATCGACATTGTAGGGAGTATTAAATTCTTGTTATTATATACATGAAGAAAGGACAATAAAAATTTAATGAGAGCATTGTCGTGGTATCGGCAAATCCTGATAAACTCCATAAACTAATAAGGAGAGATTATGTGAACAAGTCTAACTAACGATATTATCAGTTAGTTACAACTTCATCACTTGCTGCTTATATAGCCACCATCTTCAGTGTAACAAATGGAAAATGAAATAGGCAATCATTTGCAAGTATTCGTTTGGCGAACACCAAAAAAGAATCATGATGCATTAATGAAGCTATGTGAACCTGCAAAGAAACTCTTCAAAAACTTGGGCGTAAAGCAGGAAATTTTTCTGCTGAAGGAAAATTCAGAAGAACAGAAAGAAATGTGTGACAAAATGGGATTCACTAACATTTCAAAAGCCGTTTCAGCTAATAAAGATGAACATGTATGGTTAGAGTTACAATTCTATAGAGATCAGAAACATCTAGAAGAAGTTAGTGTAAAGATGAATAAAGATGAAAGTGCTAATCAACTTGGAAGACAGTTTATGGACTTGATAACTCCCAAATCATGTGCTGAAGGATGGTTCAGTCATATCAATTTCTAGACAATTGAATACCGCGAGAATTTAATCAAAATGTAGCAAATTAAAGGAACAACTCGACTTTACATTGGAGAATGCCAAGTTTTATGACGGGCATTAGTAAAATTCAAATATTTCAAAAAGTCTGTCAGGATGTCATTTAGGAAATGACCGAAAGACCAATACTCTCTCCATTGAGCCGGCTCGGATTGAACATTATTTTCAATGGCTACTTCTGCCAGAGTTTAACTGGAAATGTTATCTTTTTTTTGGAAAAAGGGTAGTATCAATAGGGCTGTAATCTTTAGCGGAACTCTTATCTACTGAAAGTTGAGTGAATTGCCCTTACTTAAAAACTTCGGAAATTGCTTCTGAAAATATTTGTCCTAAACTACCACTAGAATATTGTAATTAAATCTAATTGAATCAGTTGGTGCAATTAATAATATATGGTTCCGACTCGCATATGTCTGACTGTAACCTTACAGGTATTAGCCGTCGTTTCTATCAGCAAGTATTATGCTGCATATGGAGAGAAGACGCTGGATGTGATTGTTAACTTAAGTAATACTAGTGATAACATAGGAAGGTACCTGGTACATGTCACTGTATACGGCAAGGAAACGCTTGAACAGTCAAAGGTAATCAATACTTCAAGTCAGACATGTCCAGATGACGTAGATTCATTGTGTTATGCTAATGCAGGGACATTTTCTTTCGCCAGTAAGTCAGTACCAATAAATTCGAAGATCCAAGCATGTGTAGAAGAAATATTTTCAGGAACACAAAATTGCGTCTATGGGCAAAATACAGAAAAAAATACTCCAGAAACCATTACTTTAGGAGTACCTAAAGTGAAGTGAACTAGAGCATCTCTTGAAGACTGTCGAGACCATCAGCAGTCTTTTAGTTTTAATTCATAACTTAAAATCGATGGGCTAAGACAACGAAAGGATCAATTAACGTCATGTATACTATCGTAATAAAACAGTCTACCTAGTATTATTAGGGGGATTACAAATTTTTAATTACTGTCTTTTATATTGACATATCTTAACTTATCTTATCAATGTCTGGCATTGCTGTGTGATACAATACTAACACGGACTAAATGGTTCATTCCAAACAGTACCGTCTATTATTTTTTTGATACCACTTTAATTCAATTAACCTAACGAGTTCTGGATACCATAAAATGCTTTTGTAGGAAAATGATTATAATTATTTTCGGAAATGAGTCCAGGCGAAATTGTTGTATTAAGTTTTGTGAAGTCCGGTATCTGCAGCCAAGAACTTTTTCGGGCAGAAGAAGTTGACCTGAATGAGCTTTCTCCCGTCATTGAGGGCCTTAAATTATCAAGATATTTGGAGGAATTACTAATTGCAATCTAGTTGGAGCAGACTCTATCGGCCAATATAGGTTTACAAAAAGCGGTGAACAAAAATTAATTGCTGTAGTAAATCAGTTATCTGATACTTGGAATCAGATTGTAACTGCTGCGAGTAATGATATTAATCCAAATAATATAGATGCATTTGTAAAGTTAGTGACCGATAACGAGCAGTGGATTTATGTTATGGTAATCCTAGGATTAATCACTTCAGAGGCAGCACAGGAAATTTTCAATGTAGTAAATAGATTAGCTGGAAATTATGAGCAGCGATCGGTTAGTAGCGACAGATTGCATAACATATTAAAGGATTTGGTAGAAAATTATGTTGGTTCTCTTATACAATATGATTGATTTCTATGGGCGTTAAATAAGCTGTCATTGTATTGGTTGGAAGGTTGCCAACGAGAACGTTAACGCAGTGCCTGAGAAATATGTACAGGCTAGCCTTGAGTCTACCTTCTTCTTCGATACAAGATAATGAAATGCAATATAATAATGAATGCGAACCTCAAAAACAAAAACAAAAGTGGTAACTCTGTGAAACAAGTATTAAAAGTAATGAATGAGTAATAAAAGTAACAGAAAATTGTTGTCTTCTGTAATTCCATCAGTAAATGCAAAATGGGAAGTTAAAGAGGTTCCTACTCCACCGATTGGCGCCAATCAAGTGCTCATAAAAATTCACGCTAGTGGCATATGCTATACAGACGTTCATATCACTAAAGGTGGATTGGGAGTAAAGTTTCCATTTACAATAGGCCATGAGCCTGCTGGGGAAATTGTTGCTATAGGTGAAGGTGTAACAACAAGAAAAGTTGGAGATAGAGTAGGAGTTCCTTGGTTACAATCAACATGCGGCAGATGTGAATGGTGTCAGCGCGGTAAGTTGTTCTTCTGTCCAAACCAGATAGCAACCGGCATAAATATTGCAGGAAGTCATGCTGAATATATGGTTGCATATGCTGATGCGACTCAATTACTACCAAATGGATTGTCGTATGATCAGGCTGCGCCAATATTCTGTGCTGGATATACTGTATATAGTGGACTGAGATTTGCCTATCCAAAACCACACGAACGTGTTGCCGTCGTTGGTATAGGCGCGCTGGGTCATCTTGGAATTCAATACTCTAAAGCTGCTGGTTTTGAAACAATTGCTGTCACACATTCGAAAGATAAGGAAGAATTAGCATACAAGCTTGGAGGTGATAGTGTTGTTTCAGACGGAGATGAATTGTTGAAAGAAGGTGGCGCAGATGTGATACTAGCCACAAGTAATTCTTACAAGGCAACAGCTGATTCAATTAAGGGTCTCAGACCAGATGGACGTATTATTTTAATGGGAGTCTCAATGACAGAGCCTCTTACACTTTCTCCAGAGATTTTATTTAAACGCGGTCACATTATAGGTTCTACACAAAATGATAGAGACCATCTCTACGAGGCTTTGGACTACGTTGCAAAAGGTAAAGTAAGAGTAATGACCGAAACCTTCCCCCTAGACGATATTAGCAATGCGTATGACAAAGTAGCCAATGGGAATGTACGGTTTAAGGCGATAATACATCCTAATAAGTAAATTTAATGCAATTGCCTTTGCGTCTATTAAAGGTAAAATGATAGGCCAAGGCAATAGGGGCTAACGCGCGTCTGGCCCTACGTGCGACTATGAAGTCTTAATCGTGAGTGACCTGTTAGCATCGCAAGGTAGGGTGCAAATAACTGATATTGAGGATTCTATGTTTGTTATTGGTCATGACTTAACCTATAGTTGAGCGCAAGTGTCAGTCCTGGAACATGATCCAGACGATTAGCTATATTATCTATAATTAATAAAAAATTTCTGAAGATTTGTCAAAATAATTATCAAAATTATCAAGGTCTATCGGCTGAACAGAAAAAATCATCAATTGCGGAATCTCTTAGACTTCAAGGCGGCAACGTTTCTCAGGCTGGTAATGTAACTACCAAATGATGCACATACTCTACAATCGAAAAATGGGTTAGTTGGCTGGCGCATAACTAAAACCCAAGTCCCTTTTTTCTTTTTTTACCA
>DASWDL010000291.1:0-5549 GCA_036395315.1 Nitrososphaeraceae archaeon | reverse complement strand
CTTTCCCCTTTGAAATTGTACCCGAGCATATTGAATACAGCTATGTCTGATTGAGGTGCGATACCTTTCCCAACACTTAAGACCTCGCCCATGACACCCTGTTTAGCAAGCAAATCGAAGTTGGTTGTCTTTGCAGCCTCTAGAGGTGTTAACCCATTTAAGTCTGGATGCGGTAGATCGCCGATTCCATCGAGCAAAACATAAATGATCTTCAGATTTGCGAGTAGGACCAAGGCCAAATAAAAATTATTCACTGTAGATAATTCTAATCAGATTACATTCATTCACAACGGAAACATAATCTCAAAAAGATTAAAAAGGGCAAATAAACAGTTGACAAGTCATTGCGGGTAATTGCAATAGGAAGCCGGGTCTTCGTAACAAGTTTTCAATTAGCTGGGATAGAAGGAATTAAGGTTGAATCACCTAGTGACGCTTTAGATAAAATAAGCACTGTAGGTGCAGCGAATAATGTAGGTCTTATTTTGCTAAGTGATGATATAGGTAGGGAAATTAGAAATGCGCTAACATCTATTAGATCTAAAAGAACAATACCTTTAATATTCGAACTTCCCTCTCCAGGCACTTCCAAAGAAAATGTGGATTATAGGGCACTGCTTAAGCAAATCTTAGGAGTTTAGAAACGGATTTCAAAATGAGTTTTATATTGAAAACGTCGATAGACAGCTTAACCGCTACTAAATAAAAATTTAGTAAGAAGGAAACTATTTACTTGTCTAAGATTCACCGGTTTCTAATTGAACATTAGCTATGGTTGGATCTTTTATACCGATTGATCCGCTTATGATCTTGACATTGATCCTGATTGGAGTAAATACCCTAATTTTTATTAACTGGATCTATTTCTTGATCGCGATGCTCAGGTCTTTTAATAATTCACCTAAACTCAATGCACTAAATGAAATGAAAAATGCAGATCACAAAATAAGTATCATTGTTCCTGCCCGAAATGAGGAAAGATCATTATCAGAGTGCTTACGGAGCTTACTGGACCAAAAATACTCAAATTATGAAGTTATCGTAGTTAACGACTGCTCAACTGACCGCACTCTCAACTTAGCCTTAGAAATATCGCGACAAAATAGAAGACTGATTGTTATCAATACGCCCCCAAAACCACCAGAGTGGGTCGGTAAAAATTGGGCATGTTACCAAGGTTATTTGAATTCATCTGGTGATATTTTATTCTTCACCGATGCAGATACGATCCACTCACCCTTCGCATTGACAAGTGCCTTAGATCTGATGCTAAAGGAAAATCTCGATGCGATGTCTGCTGTTCCAAAATTGGTGTGTAAAAATATCCTCACTAAGGTTACTCTACCTGTACTGTCGATCTTCCTTCATTCTCGATATTCACCAGAAAGAGTAAATAACCCGACAACAAACGTGGGTTATTTTTTTGGAAGTTTCTATCTTATTACTAGGAGGACATACGATGCCGTTGGTACCCATAATGCTGTAAGAGATGAGCTAGTTGAAGATGGTGAGTTGGGGCATAGAGTGAAGGAGCTAAAATTTAAACTCAAGATTGTAAGAGGGGAATCTCAAATTGAAGCTGAGTGGGCAAGAGATTCAAAGAGCCTTTGGAATGCACTTAGGCGTCTAATAGTTCCGCTCTATATCAAACGAAAAAGGTCAGCTATATTGATGATGACTTACTTAGTCTTCGTACTGCTAGAGCCCTACTTTGGTCTATTTTTATCTTTGGGCCTTTCATACACTTTCTTGTCCTTTGCCACTTTGGTTCTTCTAGGCATGACTTCAGGATCGGTTATTCTAATCACTTTAGCTAGTATTATTCAGTCCAAGTACGGACTATTCCAAAAGTCTGCATATGGCCTTTTTTCTGCGGCGGGCTGTACCGTTATAACCGTGTGTTTTGTAATTTCAATCCTTGGGAGAGGAAGACGGAGGGTCTCTTGGAAAGGTCGGGACTATGATATCGCTTCAGCAAAGAAGAGTGCCTGCTACCAAACCTAAAAGGAAAAGTAATTGATTAAAAGTTAATTGTTTTCTTTTACCAAGGTTTAATGGTTTTACTCGTATCCCTATTAACTAGCACATATCTTTACTAATATACGAGATATGTACAATATTATGGTGATGAGATACTTAAAAATCGCAGCTACCGGAAATACAACCGTATAGTTATTTGCTCAGTTCGAACTTGTATTAATGCTTCTTGTCCGCCGATTCGCATTGTGTGAGTCTGAGGCTTCTTGCTTTAAGCAGGGTGGGAATACTCAATTCTCGCGTTTTATGTCATATGTATTTATTAATCATCAGTTTATTTATGAAAACGTAATAGATTTGAAAGACCAGCTCAGCATGCGTAAGTTGGATCTTGCATTTTATTTAGAAAGAATAGCCAAGAGATCAATCCAAAAAAGAGAAATTTATGATCTTTTCAATAATTTGGACATCGACATTCTAATTTTGCTGGCTCGTACAATTCGAGGCTACTATAAGAATGGCCCTATAACATATTCCCGCAAAGTATTCATAGACCTTGTAAATCTATGTAGGGACACCTGTTCCTATTGCACTTATAAAAAGGAGCCCAGGGAGAGTGGTCTTTCAATGTTGAATCCTGATAAGGTAATTGAGATAGCTGAATTAGGAAAAAAATTTCATTGTACTGAAGCTTTAATTGTAACAGGGGAATCTCCCGAACAAAAATATTCTGAAGTAAGGAATTGGCTTAAAACACACGGTTGTTGCTCGACTATTGAGTATGTAGATAAAGTAAGCGATTTGATCTTGAAAAAAACAGGGCTGCTGCCTCACACAAACGCGGGCACATTAAGCGCAAAGGAACTGGCGATTTTGAGACAAACAAATGTCAGTTTGGGTTGTATGCTAGAGAGCTCATCGGGGCGGCTCGCTGGGAGAAATATGCCTCACGAATATGCTCCCAGTAAGAATCCAAGGGCTAGGAGACGAACGCTTGAAAATGCTGGTAGGTTGAAAATACCGATTACCACCGGGCTGCTGATAGGAATTGGAGAGAACTCTGACGAGATATTAGAATCTCTCTTTATGCTGAAAGATATTAATGACGAATATGGAAACATCCAAGAGGTAATCATACAAAATTTTGTTCCAAAATCAGATACACCAATGCGAAACATTGCTGGACCGCCCCTCGAATATCTTATTAGGGCTATCGCTATTTCCAGGATCATATTGCCAGATATGAACATACAAGTGCCTCCGAATCTTAATCCTATATACTTTGGCAACTTCCTCAACTGTGGAATAAATGACTGGGGCGGAATTTCCCCTGTAACTATAGATCATGTAAATCCAGAATCTCCATGGCCTAAGATTGAGGATTTAACTGCCATTACAGAGCATGCAGGACACAGATTAAGACCAAGATTACCGGTCTATCCAGAATTTATAATCAAGGGGCGTGATTTCATTAATGACAATCTCTGGCAATACGTAAGGTCCCTTTCCGGCCCTGATGGTCTAGTAAGCGAGGAATATCTGAAATGATATCCATGCAGCGTATTATGAAGGATATTGATCCCGTCATTGCTTCGATATTGAACGCTGCCATGGATTTTAAGAATATTTCAGTTAAACAAGCAGTGGAGTTATTCGATTCGACTGGGAGAGAATTAAATGCAATTGTTTTGGCTTCAGATATCGTTCGGAGAAGGACAGTTGGCGATAAAGTAACATATGTTGTTAATAGGAACATAAATTTCACGAATGTTTGCATAAAGAAATGTGGATTCTGTGCATTTAGCAGAGATTTCAGAAATGAAGAAGGCTATCTTCTACCAGTGGAGGAAATAGTAAGGAGGGCTGTTGAAGCCTGGAAGCTTGGCGCTACTGAGGTGTGTATTCAAGCAGGCCTTGCTCCAAAGATAGATGGCAACATCTATGTTAGGATATGTAATGAAATAAAGAAAGAACTACCTGATATCCACATCCATGCATTTTCGCCTGAAGAGATAAAATATGCGGCCTACCGGTCAGGTCGTTCTGTGGAGGAATATCTTAAGATGCTCAAAGAGGCAGGAATAGGGAGCCTACCAGGGACAGCTGCGGAAATCCTAAACCAAGAAATCCGTGATATAATCTCTCCTGGACGAATTTCTGTTAGAGATTGGATACAGATTGTTAAATCGGCTCACAGATTGAAGATTCCTACCACATCTACAATAATGTATGGTCACATAGAGTCATCTTTGCATAAGGCCGAGCATCTGGCTCTTATCAGAGACATTCAGGATGAAACGAAAGGATTTACGGAATTTGTGCCCCTGAGCTTTGTGCATACAGAAGCTCCAATGTACAACATGAACTATATTCCAGGGGTCCGCCCAGGTCCAAGTATAAACGAAACAATAAAAATGCACGCAATTTCACGATTAGTGCTCGATAATCAGATAAAGAACATTCAAGTCTCATGGGTGAAAGAAGGGGCCAGGATGTCCCAGTTCCTGCTATCCGCAGGGGTGAACGACTTTGGTGGAACTTTAATCAATGAAAGTATTTCAACTTCAGCCGGAGCGGCATATGGTCAGATGCTCAAACCTATGGAAATTCATTCTTTGGTGAGAGAGTCAGGCCGGGTACCTGCTCAACGCACAACAATGTACAGAATTTTGAAGGAATTCGCTGAATCAGACAATGTTGCTGGACTACCTCTTGACAATGCGGATCCCAGCCAGTTTGGCTCATATAGCGAGCTGATTAAATTAGACAAATATAGGTACGATCATTCAACAAGTTCATTTGGATAGAAAAGCAAATCGTTTTTTTAAAGACAACATTCACTTAACGGTTTTTAGAGGTTCCCAATCGCTTTCAAGATAGACCTAAATTCCTTAATTATCAAAGCTGAATATTCACTTCTTGTCATTATAATCCGTTTTTTAGCAGCGTATCATTTCCAAATTTTAGCATGTGATACACTAACATGTTACGTTTAATTTTCTATTTTACCATCGGAGTCTTTCATAACTCCTTAATAACAAGGTTCTAAAAACTGCGTTACTTGGTGGTTAAAACAGCTTATTCAAAAATACACCTACTCATTTTCAAATTCAATTAAAGAGCTACATTTATGAGCGTAATACTATAAATGGTATATCTTTGATAAACCTAGGTATTTTGATTTCTGGAAGAGGGAGCAATATGGAGGCGATACTGCAAGCAATAGCAACTGGAAGAATAAATAATGTGATACCTAGAATAGTAATCTCTAGTAATCCAAAAGCGGCGGGTCTTGAAAGAGCGGCGAAATTTGGTGTACCGTCAGAGGTGGTTTCTAATTCAACCAAGGGTTGGGAATATGATAAGGAAATAGTCACTATCCTGAATAATCATTTCATAGATACACAGAATGGGCTAGTCTGTCTCGCGGGATACATGCGTATTATTAGCCCAGAATTTATTAACCTCTTTAGAATGAGAATTTTGAATATTCATCCATCTCTTCTCCCTTCTTTTCCAGGACTACACGCGCAGAGACAGTCTCTCGAGTATGGTGTAAAGGTGTCGGGTTG
>DASWDL010000290.1:0-14603 GCA_036395315.1 Nitrososphaeraceae archaeon | reverse complement strand
TCAGGGCGCAAGCTAACGGCAAGTTATTCCATAGGATTTTCGATTTCGACAGCAATATGGCTTGCGTCTGTATTCGTACCCCCACCGCTCAGATTCATTCTATGGATTATTGGTTTAGCAGTTGACATAGGTATCCCATTGTTATTCACTAAACAGTTTTCAATGCAATTTGCCCCGCATACAAGGCATCTGCCCGAACGTTTTGGATTGTTTACAATTATTGTTTTGGGCATAGCAATTTTGGGTATAGTTGATGGCATCGCAACTCATCAATGGACTGTCTCTTCCATGGTAGCTACCGCCCTAGGACTAGGAATGACATTTAGTCTGTGGTGGCTATATTTTGATAATCTGGATGGCTCGGAAATTAAGGCACTTCGTGAAAATAAGCAATTGGGAGTATATGTTACCTGGCTATACATCCATATTCCTTTGATAATTGGCTTTACAGCGCTAGGTGTAGGCGTGGAGCATGTGGTTCTGAGCAATCAAAGTTTAGCATTGCCGCCTTCTGAAACATGGCTTTTGTGCGTATCAACTTCTATATGTCTGTCCGCCATAGGTGTGATAGAAATAACTTCTGCAAAGAGTAACGCTACTTTAGTTATATTAAAATGGTCGGAAAAATACACAGGGGCAATTTGCAACATAGCGACAGCAGCAGTTGTTCTCTTTATTGGTGCTACATTAAATGATATTCTGTTACCTGTTTTCTTTATGGCTATTATTGCTGCAGCCTGCATTGCTCAAGTCATCGTAGATATCAGACGTCATCCTTTTCATCGTGAATATAAATTTTGACTTGTGATATCATCTGGAAATGAGTATATCAGCCACATTTCTTAATACAGAATTTTTACGTTTTAGTGCCAGTTAGGGTACCTGCTAGAGTAACAACAGTAACACATGAGAAAAGGAGGATGTTTATCCATTACATATATTATTTCCTTGATACAATTAATCATACTTCTTTACCTTGAATAGATTAAGATTATCGATTTCTCAAAAGAGAGGAATTCATATCTGTTTGGTCCCACACAGTAAATGGGTTCATTTTCTAAACGTATCTATCATAGTTTAGTTACAAGAGAGGTATTCTAGAAAAGTAACTTTGACGACATGTCGGTACGTTAATTATAGTAACTGTACATTCGATCATTTGCTTGAGAATAATATTTTTTTCTGCCGGAATCGTATTCAAAAATAGAAAAAAGGAGGATAGTTAGTATCTGACCTGATTATTATTTATGTCGATACGACCTGTGGCTAAGTAGATTTAACGAATTCCAGTCCTATGCTGGTGAATAGGAATTGTGTTGGCGGCTGTGAAGTAGTGGAACCAGTAATCTCCGGATAGTCTACGTGGATAGTAACTCCTAATCCATAGGCGAAACTAGATGGACCAGGCAATTCCAATCTTTGAAGTTGCCAATTGGGATTAGGTCCAAACGTCAGACCTTCAAATCTATAAACATCTAGATGACCATTTCGTATCCCAATTTTATCAATGCTCCCATAAGGACCCCTTATACTATATAGTATCTTTACGGCTTTTATTCTCCATCCCTCGTGTATATTTGGTGCGGGTACGGAACCTACTAACCAATTGTTTTTTTTCTCGGTTAACTCTAGACCAGTGTACAATCCTTTAGTAAAAAATTTTCCAACTGCCGGATCTTCTACGCGCAACGTACTGCCAAAAGCATATCTTTCATCGGTAATTTCACTCATACAGAAGAGGCGTTACCCTGACATATTACAGTTAATACAAATAATTGTTAATAAATCATAACCAAATGATAGTAATATCTTTAAGTATGGACTTCCGTGCTTGTGAGATTTACAAATTTGTATGGTCTATTCATCTTTTATTTTTTGGATTTGGCACGGTTGTATTTTGTCTCAACCGTCAAGACGCATCCATATTGACAATTAGTTGCTATTGGAAATAGCGTTATTAAATTAAGTATCAATCCAAGGGGATTCGAACCCTGCATGTAGTAGGGTTCTACTAACTTGGTATTTAGCTTTTTGTTGACGAGCAATTAAATGTGTTAAAAATATAATGTACGTAAGGCAATTTTATTTACTAAGGTGTCAGCCGAACTTGAAATCACTCCTTTCAATCTTCAACGCTGAATTATAGCATATATGTAGTATCATAAGAATTTGTAGGATACGTGAAAATTCCTTGTTTAATTTTATCTGCCTCGAGACCTAGTCTAATTGCTAATGCAAAAATATTGATGACTTCTTCAGCGTGTGGTCCTAATACATGGGCACCTAATATTCGGTTACTCGTTTCTTCAATTAGAACTTTGTAGCCAGAACAGCTTTCCCTTATTCTACGGGATGAATACCAAGAAGAGGTATCTTGAAAATTAGTTCTAAATTGTAGTCCTAGTTGCCTTGCTGCATGTTCCTGTAAACCAACTGAGGCTAATGGAGGAATTGTGAATACTACACTAGGTATTCCTTTATAGTTGGGTCGTGAATGTTTTCCGTTAAGCAAATTTTGGACAACAATCTGTCCTTCGTATCCAGCTACTGGAGTTAATGGAATTCCTTCAGTAGCCGCTACGTCACCTGCTGCATATACTGAATCATTTGATACACTTTGGAGATATTCGTTTACTTTTACACCGCCCTTCATATCACGTTCTACTCCACCTGCTTCTAAATCTAAATTCTCAGTATCAGGAATCCTGCCTGCTCCATGCACTACTAGTTCTGTCTCCACAAATTCACTTTCTTCTGTATTATTGGTATCGTTCTCGGAACTAGCAATGTAGACAGCAAATTTTCTTCCATTATCTTTAAGAACTATCTTTTTTACTGATGACTGTAACTTTACGTTAATACCAATCTCTTGAGTTCTTTTTATTAACATATTAACAAGATCAGGGTCAAACCCCGCTAGAGGCATCCTACCTCGGTGTAATATACTTACAGTTGATCCACATCGCGCTGCGATATGTGCAAATTCAAACGAAATGTAGCCTCCACCAATAAATAAAATATTATTAGGTAATTTATCAAGCTCTAAGAACTGATCACTAGTAACAAAATTTTCTTCACCTGCAATATTCAGCTTTGTAGGTTTGGCTCCAGTAGCTATTAAGATCTTTTCGCCTTCAATGATGTGCTCTTTATTATTCTTCTTATCGGATATACTAATAGTGTTAGGACCAATAAATCGCGCTTTACCGTGAAATGTATCTATTCCAGCTTTGGAGAATGATTCTTCTCTATTTTTCGGGACTGGTTCTGTAAAAGTTCGTTTAAAATGCATCAAATCAGGCCAGTTTATATTGAGGTTTCTTACTACTTCGTCGCCGAGACCTTTGTTTTGCATTCTACGATTCCAATCAATTAATTCAGCTACGCCTACTAGGACCTTTTTTGGATCGCATCCACGCAGAGCGCATGTACCACCAAATGGTCTTGAATCAATAACTGCAGTTTTCCACCCAGCTGAATGGCAACCCCAAGCCACGGTTGATGCCGCTACTCCTGTTCCAATCACTATAAGATTAAATGTGTTTGTAGTATGTTCCATAAAACTCAATTACGACCATTTGATAAAAAGGATCCGAGTCTTCAAGCAGAAGTGGAGTTGAGAATTGATGATAGTATTCGCAGGATAAATTATAATTCGAGAGTATGATAAAAATCACATTCCTTACGAAAATCCTAAAGCAAAAACCACTTCCGGCCATAGTAAACCACATTGATAACAATTCGAATTCAAAATCCAGACTGTCAAACGGTAACATGGTAAATAAATAAGTTAAATTTTATGAGGCCTTCGGTACCCACGACGCTATCGGTTCTAAATGTGGGTTCTAATACAGTTATAGAGCACTGAGCTTTAAGTTTTTCTCGTATCTAAGCAATTGCAAATGTTACTTTTTTGGAGTTTCTTCCTCTTGGCCTGTTTATATCATAGGAATAGAATTGACAATATTGGACAAGATATGAATGATATGACGACAAGAATACCACATGGATTCATTCAAGTCGACAACAAATCCTAGTCTAGTGAAATTTCAACTATCTTCGGCATCGTTTCCATCGAGTTCTTCACGAAGTGCAGGAGCAACGTGCGTACCTATCAATTCGGTAGCTCGCATCAGTTTCTCATGAGGTAACGAAGCTGGGTTCATCATAAAAGTGATCCTAGAGATGCCACCTAGCGCCTTGCTGTGTCTAATGATTTTCTGGATTACTTCATCCGGATCGCCTATGATCAGCGCGCCTTGAGGACCCATCTGTGCATCAAAATGGACACGTGTCATTTTAGGCCATCCACGTTCCTTACCAATTTCAGTCATGGTACGTGCATATCCCGGAAAAAAGTCATCGGCTGCCTGCTTTGTACTTTCAGCTACATAGCCTAGCGAATGTACACCTACTTTTAATTGATCTGCTGAATAGCCAGCTTGCTTTCCGGACTGCCTATAGAGATTGATTAGCGGTCTGAAACTACGTGTTTCACCACCTATGATTGCAACCATCAATGGAAGTCCAAGCTGACCAGCACGCACAAATGATTCTGGTGTTCCACCAACCCCTATCCACACCGGCAAAGGCTCCTGTAGGGGCCTCGGGTAAATTCCCTGTCCGCTAAGGGCAGGTCTATATTCTCCAGACCACTGGACGTGCTCATTATCACGAATCTTTAGCAGCAAATCTAGCTTTTCTGCAAAAAGCGAGTCATAATCTTCCAACCTCAATCCGAACAGAGGAAACGCTTCGACAAATGAGCCACGACCCACAACCATCTCTGCCCGACCTTGTGACAAAAGATCCAAGGTTGCGAATTCTTGAAACAGCCGTACTGGGTCATTAGCACTCAATACAGTCACCGCACTGGTAAGACGTATGCGTTCTGTTCGTGCCGCGGCTGCTCCAAGGATGACAGCAGGAGCTGAATCGAGGAATTCCTTACGGTGATGTTCTCCGATTCCAAACAAATCCAACCCTATCTTATCGGCATATTCAATTTGTTCAACTAATTTTCTCAAACGCTCAGAGGGGCCTAGTGATAGACTGGTGTCATCCCATGCTGCGAAACTATCAATTCCAATTTGCATCCAATCTGAATCATGTAAGAATATTATTTAAATCGAGTAATAGCTGCTAACATAGTACTTAGGTATGTGATGAGCTGACGTCTGATGTAATACCGGATTAATATGGATTTACTATGGTTTGACGTCTGTGGCTGATAGTCACCCGCTCTATACTTACTTACTCTCAAAGAATTTGAAAAGCTGATCTCCTAAAAATTCTGGTCGCTCTTCTGGAATCCAATGTCCAGTGTTAGGAATTACGCTACCACGCACATCTGTAGCAACTAAGCGCATTGAATTCAATGCCGCATCGCCAAAACTGCACTCTCCACCTAGGACTAGGACTGGCATAGGAAGTTTAACCATAGAGTATTCTTTGTTTTGTTTTATATCATCAGATAAAGCTCTATAGTATTCGAATCCGGCACGCATTCCACCGGGAGAAGAGTAGTGACTGACATATTCATCAATATCATCATCCGTAATTGCAGCAGGATTACATGAGTACCTATAGAACCAAGTAAGGTATTCCCTTTCGTGTCCTGCAACGAGCATTTCTGGAATATCCCGTACATTATGAAATTGAACCCACCATAAACCTGTAATATTTCCGCCAGGACCTATACCAGCTACAGGAACATCAAGAATAACCAAGCGTTTAGTCTCGTTAGGATGAGCAGCAGCATATGAATAAGCTACCTGTACACCGAAATCATGTCCAACTAAGAATATGTAATTAAAGCCTAGTTTAGTTACTAATTGATGGATATCTTCTGCTGTAGTTTTACCGTCATAGCCCGTAATTGGCTTGGAAGATTCTCCAAGTCCTCTTAGATCTGGTGCAATGACAGTATAATTTTTAGCCAAAGCTGGCATAACATGGCGCCATTCATACCAAGTTTGTGGCCATCCATGCAATAGAACAACAGGTTCACCATGTCCTCCAATTACATAGTGCAATTGAATACCATTAACAGAAGCCGTACGATGTGTAAAAGTAACATTACCAATCTGAAAAGAAATACCTTCTAATAGATGCTCTTTGTCAGCAGAGGTTAGGTTAATTTGCGGTTGTTCCGGTTGTGCAACTCCAATTTGATTTGAGCCAGTTACCAATAGAGAGATACCTAGTGTAATAGAAATGGAAAATAAGAGTGATACTATACGCCATTTAAAAAATTTCATCATTATGTATTGATTGTTCCTCGTATTATTTAAGTCTGAGCGAAAATGAATAATAAAAATATAGCTAGCCACAGTTCCGAATGTCTCTCCTTACTTTTCTAGAGATACTTTATTCTCGTCAACAGCTCGAAGTTCCGTAGCTTTTTGTATCACGTAAGACGGCAATCACATTCTTGCTCTTGTTTCTGTGATAAAGACTGTCCAGACGCTGTCACCCATGATTAAAGATTTACTTCATTTTTTTAATTACACTCTCAGAGAACGTTTCTAGTTGATTATACTGATCTGATGGTCTAAATTGACTATAAAATATTGAGTTATTTTGACCACTCAAGCACTGGTCACATACTAGGCAAGAGCGAGCTCGCCAACCTAATCCTACATATTGTCCAAGTTCTAGATGGTTTACCATATTTCCGATTGCAGCCACTTTGCCGATGACCTCGTGTCCTGGTACAAACGGGTACTGTGTAAAACCCCATTCGTTTTTAAGCATACTCAAATCACTGTGACAAATACCACAATACTCTACATCGATCTCTACTTCATCAGGTCTCAAGGAACCTAATTCATACTCAAATGATTCTAGTTTTCCACCTGCTTCATGAGCTGCATATGCTTGGATCTTCATGACGATATACTGTTTGTGTGTGTATAAATAAGTAGTTGTACAGCGCTTGGCCCAGCTGACTCTAAAACAGGACAAGCTCCTGGTGTTGATTCTTGGTTCAATCTCCTCGATGGATAGGAACAACGATTAGGTGCTTGCTCAAACATGTGTCGTATAAGAACGATAAAATGTAAATTTAAAAAATAAGTGAACCCACTTACTGGCAAGTTTCAAATCTCACCGACCCCATTATCTATAGAATTAGTTTATTTGGCATTGTGCCACCATCCTTATTATCGGCAGTTCCAAGTCAGGGAAACCATTACGAAGTCTGGTAAAGTAGTTCTTGAGGTTTTCGCGCTCTGGGCGCTTACCAGTGAGGTGATCGTTATATGTTGTTCTTCGGATATTTATCGTTGCTCTTTCTGGCTAGTCCGGGCGTGTCCGACATCACGGCATGGTGCTCTACCTCGCTAATCATGGCATAATAAATATCTAGCTGAACAACCCGCACAAACTTAAGACTTACCAATACGAATAAATAATTATGGGAAAGCTTGAAGGAAAAGTTGCAGTCATCACAGGCGGAAGTAGCGGCATAGGCCTCGCGACTGCACAGCAGTTCATCTCAGAGGGCGCCTACGTTTTTATCGCCGGCCGCAGGCAAAGTGAACTCGATACGGCAGTCAGGCAGATTGGCAAAAACAACAACGTCACCGGTGTTCAGGGCGACGTCTCAAATCTCGCAGATCTTGATCGGTTGTATGCCGCGGTGAAGCAGCAGAAGGGCAGCATCGACATCCTGTTCGCCAACGCCGGCATTGATGAATTCGCATCTTTAGGAGCAATTACGGAATCCCATTTTGATAAAATATTCAGCGTCAACGTTAAAGGCCTTCTATTCACCGTACAAAAAGCTCTTCCACTGTTTCAGGATGGTGGTGGCTCTATCATTCTAACTGCTTCTGCAGGAGGATCCAAAGGGATCGAGGGGTATAGTGTTTACCATGCGACCAAGGCCGCTATAAGATCGTTCGCCCGCACATGGACAGTCGAGCTGAAACACCGCAAGATCCGTGTCAACACCATCAGTCCAGGTCCGATACACACATCACTCATCGATACCCTGGTACAGAGCGAGCAACAGGCCGAGCGGTTGAAGGCGAGCATCATGGGCACCATACCGCTAGGTAGGATGGGCAATCCTGATGAAGTCGCGAAGGCCGCGTTATTCCTCGCGTCGGATGACAGCAGTTATGTTACCGGTATAGAACTGTTCGTAGATGGGGGCCTGGCACAAATCTGACTGACGTTTATTTTATTCTGTGACAAATTTTACATTGGTCTGATGATTCAAATTCAACAGATCACTTTGCCCATTCTTAGATCAAATCAAGAATTCAAATTTAGATCACATTCAAATCTGAACGTCATCCCTTCCGGCTCATTTAGCTAACAATGCTCGAATTGTATTCGAACTA
Source organism: Nitrososphaeraceae archaeon (assembly GCA_036395315.1). Classification (GTDB taxonomy): domain Archaea; phylum Thermoproteota; class Nitrososphaeria; order Nitrososphaerales; family Nitrososphaeraceae; genus TA-21. Next base: position 6,252 of record DASWDL010000290.1, on the reverse strand, counting down.
TAAGAATAGAATGATGTAGAAAAATAGGATATGAGAGTAAAAAGCACAAATAACATCATAACAGAGGAAGAGAGATAAATAAATAATAAATTACGACATCTATAAGATATGACTACAACGGTAAGAAAAAGCTCCTTTCTTTGTTATCTGTGTCGCTCAATGTATTACTGAAATACATGACGCATCTAGGATTTTGACAGTGCAAACAACCAAAAATATATCCTAATTCGTGTACGGATTCCTTTACCATCCTTTCGTAAAAACGCTCATTATCTGGTTTTAATCCATAGAACTCCTGCTTAATCCTAGGAAGGTATATTGCCCCTCCTTTATGAAACGCTTCACCTAGGACAAAATTCAAACCATTTGAATAGTAATAATAGTAACTAAACTAATCATAATTTAAAATGTGTTTTCACATTATAATTATTCCGACACTTAAGAAAACAAAGACAAAAAAATAAAGAAACGAATATGATTCGTTATATTCTCACGGTAACAAATCCAAGGTCATCTTTATTTCCGCTATCTCTTTTATTATCGCAACTTTGTCCAATTCATCAGTAGTATACTTCAATAGCCTCTCACATGCATCTAGCTGCCCTAACATAATCTCTTTCCTGTCAAGACACAAGCTGTGATAGGAATCAATAAATGAATAGGCTATCGTTATAGCCTTTTCTTTACATCCACAAGTTTTTGCTTCAATATGCAGCGGCGATTCCATATATGCGATATTCAATATCCAGTCAACTCCTAAAATTATTGAACGATTTCAGTTCAACACCTCAAGTATCCTATAATCGAAACGATAGTTTTTATCCTCGCCAATTGGCATAAAATCAATTTTTCCCTTGTGACAAAGAGGACATTTAGTATCGGTCATTTCGTTCTCGAAATATGATGCACACCACAAACAAGAGTCGCATATCAGAAAATATCTCTCTTTCGCAACCTTTGCATAATCGTTTGTGTCGATTTGTTGATTTATTTCAACTGACGGTGGTGTTCTCCGTATAGCATTAACCGATACTCCTACGTTGCTTAGGTCATCTGCCAAAAGCTGGTCGCCTGAAGACGTAATATGATTTTTTATATTACAATCTTCAGAATTTTGAAACATAACATTAATCACTAAGAATGCAAAGTCATTGTATTTAACATAGCATGAATTAAAAAGTAAAATTTGAGACAAATTTTTTTATACGATTCATGTGCAATTAATTGCATGAATTTTATTCTTGTTTACCACTCAGTCAAGGTGGTTTTGTGAATAAACGAAAACAACAATCAGAATCCCTTACCTTAAGGATAGACAAAGGACTATTAGATAAGTTACGTAAAGAGTCCGAACAGAAGATGGTATCAATAAATAGCCTAACAAACCAAATTATTAAATCATATATTAAATGGTACTCTCCGGCACAAAGGGCTGGAATTATGTTTGTTCCAAAATGCTTGTTAATTCCACTTATTAGCAATCTTGCTGAGTATCAGATTCTAAACATTGCTGATGAGTTTAGGAAAAGTGGGTATGAAGAAACTCTGTTGATGATGAGTAAAGAATATTCTTTACCAGTAATCCTTGACCTCTTTGATTCATGGCTAAATGTGTCAAACATGCAGTTCGATCGTGAATCTAGCGAAAATTCTTTGAAATACATAATAAATCATGGGATGGGGAAAAAATGGTCTCTTTTCTTAGAAAAGGTGTTTTGGTACATGGTTAAAGATTTGGAGATAACCGGAGCTACATTCGATGTAACAGATGGTACTGTAACCTTCAAGATTAACTTATGACAATAGGTAGGTAAGTCATGTTTTCACATTGCAACTTAATCTATGAACGTAGAAATGTAATTTAATTATTACAAATCATTAAACCATGAGGATGTCTTAATTCTATTGCATACCTCAAGACTTTTCTAACACTTAGGGTTCCTCGGGATTAGTGCCCCTCATGTACTAGGGTTCTACTAACTTGGTATTTAGCTGTTTCTAATTCCTTGAAACCTTGATAAAAAGAAGCCAGACCAATATGAGATTATAAAACCATTATCTTGTTAAGCCAATAAAGTGGTTAACAACTGGAGCAGCCTTGCCAATATGAAAGGAAAGAACACGATCTTCTATTTCTCTATCTATATTTGTAAAGCGTTCATGATAACGCAGATGCTCAGCCCAGGATTCGGCGATGAATGTCTCAACATAACGATCAGGATTTGAAATATCATGAAAAACACCCCAACTTGTCGCTCCATCTCTCAGGCGGACATTTTTTAGCTCTTCTATTGCAAATTCAAAATCCTTTGATTTTGCTCTATCTACTATATATTCAATCTGTATTAATACTGGTCCATCATCTGGCCTTATATTGGCTGTTACTTGTGGTAGTGGCCAATGTAGAGCTGGAATAATGTCAAGATCTTTGCCATGCAATAATAATTTATATCGAGTCATTGTAGTCAAACCACCTATCAATGCAATAGAAGCAAGTGACAATGCATTAGGAACCCCAAGCAAGTCCGCAAGAGTACCCCACAATACACTTCCACCAGTCACACCTGCTTGAAATACGAGTATATGAATAGATAATACACGAATTCCAATCCATTTTGGAGCAGATCTGTATGCTGAAAAGTTGAGGCCGGATATTATGATGAGTTGTGCAATACCCCCTGTTATCATCGCAAAACAAAGAATGACAAAATTTGGCTGATAAGCCAAAGTTATGAGAGTACCAGCAAATACTAAAATCGCTCCGCCTGTCTTCCATTCTATCGAAAGTTTCTTTGGCAGTAGTGGAAGGACAATGAAACCTCCGATTATAGCCCCAAGGCCAAAACATCCTACCAGTACTCCAAAACCCGTTGACCCAAGTCCCAATACTTGCCTAGTTAGGACTGGTAATAGTGCCATCAGCGAACTGCTACTGATAGAAAATGCCAAATCCCGAACAAATAATCCATGTATGTGTGTGGAGTGGCGTACATATCTTAATGCGGCGCGCATCGCACCAACTACACGTTCGGGTGGTAGTTGGCCAGAATATGGAGATCTATGCCATCTCTGATGAAATAGTATGAGACCTACGAATGACAGTGCATTTAGCATAAACACAGACCAAGGTCCATATGCTGCTACTACCAGTCCGCCTAATATTGGGCCAACGGCAAATCCTATGTTGATACTTATTCCTCCAAGTGTTATAACATGCTGTGCATCAGGTTTTGGTACCAGTTCCATCGCAGAGCCCATTGCTGCTGGCAGGCTCACCGCCGCGCCCACGCCCAAAAGAAAGGTTAATAATAAAAGAATAGATGGTGTAATAAATCCAGTCAGAGTAAGCAAGGTAAGCGTTGCCGCAACTACAAGCATAAAATAGTGTGTTATTAAAAGTAGTCGACGTCTGTCAAATACATCTGCAAGTGCACCTGCTGGTAAGGCTAGCAGTACAATAGATAGACTAGTTGCTGTTTGCAAAAGCGCAACGGTTAACGGTGAAGCGGAAAGCGATGTCATCAGCCAAGCACTACCAACGCTTTGCATGAAAGAACCAATGTTTGAGGCTGTATTGGCTATCCACAGAGCTCTGAATAGTCTTTGACTTGACAGAACTGATTTAGGCGAGCTGTGTTGTTCAGTCATATATATGGTGCCTAGGATACCTTGGTATTTTCACTAATGAAATAAGACACAACACGATAATCTTCATCCTCAATTAGAATTCAGCCTGTTAAGGCCTTGGTTACGTCCTGCGCTTGAGTAGTTGTGATAGTGATTTGCCACCTGGAAGATCTAGAGCTGCATAGACTTTGGGAGCAATCGGATTTGCATTATCATGAACCATCTCAACAAACGCCGCGAAGCCTGACGAAATAATAACACCTGCTTGCTGCATCTGAGCTATTGCGCTTACCCGTAAGGTTTCATTCCATGTACCAGAACCGTCAAGTAGAGCATATGAGTCATAACCTTCACTGGCAGCTGAGATGCTAGGAAAAGCCAGACATACATGAGTAGTTAGAGCCGAGAAGAGAACCTTTCGTCGTCCAGTCTCCTTGATAGCCTGTCTTACCTCTGGATCCTCCCAAGCGTTGATGATACTTCGTTCTATGTTTTCTATATCTGGTAACGCTTCTGTCAGCTCTGGTAAAGTGGGTCCAAATATATCTGGCGCAGTTGATGTGAGAATGACTGGGACGCCTAATACACGGGCTGCGCGTGCCGACGCAACCACATTATGGCGTAGCTCTTCTTGGTCTATGTCCTTAATGGTCAACAAATGTCCTACTTGGTGATCAATTAGAACTAAGAGGGAATTATCGGCCGTCAAGCGCTGATAAGAGTGACTGGGCGTAGCATTCTCTGTTGACTTTCCCATTCTACGAGAGGTCATGTATCATTATAAAGATAAGATTGATTTAGGTATTGTGCAAGTCAAGGTATAGTTTTGGTTTAAATTTTCTAACATTTGTCTGATTTTTATTGTGTGGGTATAAAAATCAGTCAGTCTTCTGTTGTTGCAACAGCCGACGATGATAGATAGTTCTGATTAGTTGTTATTCTTTTATCAATCTCCCTCTTTAACCAGTTTTGATTAATTGTTATACTAGTTCTTATGAACGACTCGACTTTGTTGACTCCATTATAAGATTCTAATCTACTTAATATTAACTTGGTTGTAGAAATGTTTGCACAAAAGAATACTGCGACAATAACTTCTCTTTGATACCAAGCTGGAATAAAAATCAAGTATTCGTCCAATTCACGATATATTTTTTCAAGTACGCTCTGGTGTCTAGCTAATTCAATGTGAATTAATACATCAAATTCCATATATCCTGTTAATCGTATAGAAGTTAAGTTTCTTGAAATAGTAAATTGTGAAACATAGTTTCCTCTCATTTTTTCTAATCTTCTTGCCACAGTCCTAGGCGAGAGCGAAGTTTCTTTAGCAATATTATCAACTGACTTTCTAGCATCTGATAGTAAACATTTCATAATCTCCAAATCAGAACTATGAATTTTCATGGTTGGCGGTGGACTAAAATCCGCAAAGAAAGCTTCTACCGTTGCTGGTTTTAGTAAATCAGTTACTGTCTCTATCTTGTATTGTGTTATATCCTTAACATATAGTCTGAATATATAAGATCCCTCTAGTTCCTCTGAATACGCAACAAGGTCTCCCAAAAGGCTTAACTTTTTGAATAGGTCTTGTTCTTTAGTCGTCTTAGCGATATTCTTAACTATTAAAACACATAGTTTTTCATAACCAAATATTATTGGATTGATAAGTACAACAAACTTTTGTATTACTCCATTTAAAAGCATTTTATTAATTCTTTCTTTTGCAGCACCTTGTGTTATTCCAACATCACCTGCTATGCTTCTGTAAGGAGTTCTAGAGTCTCTAGCAAGTAACCTTATAATCTGTAAATCAATATTGTCCAATCTTGCCCCTTGCAATCTGTAGATCAACAATAATTTACGAGAAGCATATACATATTTCTGCTATCTATTACATGTTTTGATAATTTTCCCACGATTCATTTAAATTGTTTTTCGTTTAACTCTTGCTTTCATAAACGGAGTAATCACCTCTAATTTTTAAAGAGTTCTTTTTATTTTATACATAACCCTTCAAACTTAGTCTCATAGCGTCTAATAAATCGTCATAATTTGTTTGTTCTTTATCTAGAGAATATTGTTTTGCATAAGCCGTCCTTAATGATGAAATTAGTTTATCATGTTTTTCCGATACTGCTAGATATTCTTTGTTTACCATCAAATACAAGTGTGAAAGGAGTTGCTTATGTTTGTCTTAGTGTGGCACGATTTTACAGTCGCAGGTTTCCTGGGGACCGTTACAACTTTTACAATTTTTTGTTTCCGAATCTACAGCACCCCAACAGCGGGAACACCCCGTATTTATGACATCATCGTCTGCCATTAACTGCTAAATCCAGTGATACCATATAACCATTTACTCAATCGATATTAGTACGGAACAATCAGGACAATTCAAAAGTTCACGTAGCCATGTGGCGACTAATCATGTAATGACGAATAAATTATTGTAACTAATATTATGACAGGTTTCTTACCTGGTCTCATTCATTCATTTAATCATACTTTACTTTTAGTTGTTTGCTTGTTATGTGATATAGGATAATTGTCTTTTAATTTCTTCTTTGCTGTTAGTTTCTGCTGTACTTTCATCAAGTGCCTTAACCATGTCATCTAATAATG
>DASWDL010000289.1:0-20404 GCA_036395315.1 Nitrososphaeraceae archaeon | reverse complement strand
TATTTTATAATAACTTTGCTTCATACTTATTTCATTCCACAATCCAATCAAACGCAAACAAAGATAGTAGATACGATACAGACACTTTCAAATGCACCTAAGGATGTTCTACCATTCGCAACAGCTCTAGCTGGATTTGCCGGTGGAGTAGTCACAGCTATGTTCAGGGTAAGTACTGCTCCAACCACTCAGGACACCATTGTTAAAGCTCCGCGAGGTCAAGCTGCACCTATTGCCCAGAACAAAACTGTCACGACACTCAGGGATACTGCTGTAAATATTACTCTAGCTGCCACTCCTCAGACTACAGGGGATGTACTGCAGTTTACAGTAGTTGGCGCTCCACAACATGGTAAACTTGCTGTTGGTGACATTGCCTCTACCCACATTGTCACCTACACGCCACAACCAGCCTATTCAGGGTCTGATAGATTTACATACAAAGCAACTGATGCGCAAGGAGCAGACAGTAATATAGCTACGGTAGAGATAACTGTTACCTAATACAGTTATGTTTGAATTGGAGATCTGGTAACAGGCCAGAGCATTGTATAGATAATTTGCAAGATTTATTACATCACCAGAACCAGAGAAAGCTATCCATCCCCATGAGCAAGCAGTGGAGGAAGCAGAGTATATAATTAAACATTTGACTGTAGAGAATCATTCACGATTACTTTTAACAGTCCAGTCGATCCCAAAGAAAATATTATTTTGAATGATGTTCAGTTTGGCAAATTTATCCAAAACCACAGATTACTTCTACAGTCGATAAATTGTATCCACTCAATTATGTTGGCTTTCAGTAATTTAAGACAATATTTTTGTAAGGATATTTGACGTGTCTTGAAATGACATCACAGGGACTGTCCTTCTGTTAAGTTTTATCAACTTTCGTACTTTAGACCAAAAAGAGTCAATCATAACCGCGATATCTATTGGGTGCAGTGAAAAATTCATCTTTAAATTTCATCTTTACTGGGGAAATATCGCATAAAACTCTTAATCATGTTTACAATTTATTAACGACTAATAATAATGGTGCGTATGTGTGACATTGTTACGGATGATGTAGATTATTAATGCTGATCTACAAGTTATGAGACTTCAAATTGTCTGTGAATGGTTTGGATTGTCTAGTGATGACTTGTAATTTTTTATTAGCTCATTTATCATATTTCTTTGTATGAAAATCAAAGACATAAGTAAGCTCTCTGTTGAAAATAATTCTCCCTTTGATTTGATCCCCTCCTTGTACTCACGATATTCATTTAACATTTGATTAAATAATTGATCATCGCCATTCGTCAATATGGAAGAAAAACCAGACCACGATCCTATTTCATCCTCTACAATATCCTGAGTCATGATAGGTTGTAATTACTTTGTTACTTTTAACATCTAGAGCCCTTTAGAGGGAGGGGCATACATATCACGTTCACGCACTGCTGAGATGCCATTGTCATATGACTACTCAAGTCATTGACACTGTCCATAAGTGGCGGCGCGTTGTTAAGTGTGCGGCTCGACAACCTTAAAGAGGCGTACTCATTACTTGGATAAACTGAATTATTAGACTAAACTTTCCACCATCTAAAATTATACTGACCCCAAATTTAAATTAATGGTAAATAATATTAAAATTAATATCAATTGTTCATCTTCAATTGTTCATCTTCAATTGTTCATCTTAATAATCCCTCAATCTTTCACAAAAGTCAAAGTAGTGACTTGAACAATTTGTATGAAGTGTTTTTATGACTGAATCGCACAACTGATTATAATTATCAGTGTAAGAGTTAGTTGGTAACATTCGACAGGATAAAATCATACTTGCACCGGTTTTTTCGCATTCTACTTTCACCAGTATTTTAAAATTTTATCAATTATGATGACTCAGTGGCTTATTCCGCTGGAATCGCAATTCGCCATGTTGAAAAATATCTAGGCGTTATCTCTAGGAAAATCGAAGTTCCATTCTCTATTTCATTCATAAGCCATTTTGCAAAAGGATTATCAAGGCTTCCAGTGAGTTTTGTCAGGTATTTTTTGGCTAGTGGAATATTTTCCTGAATATCTACAAGAAATTTGACCGTTCCTTTACCTCTTGCACCTGTGTATGGAGGATTAGGATCATCAATGCAGTAGCTCATGATATTCCTATTTTTCAAGTGCTGAACTTTCTTAGAATCTTTTTGGGTGACGACAAAGATTTTTTCAGATGGTTCATCAAAGTAAAATGCAGTCACGGTAACGTTTGGTTCTCCTTTTTCATCTATCGTTCCTATACGCATTAGTAGATTGTTAGCATTATTAGCAAGAAAGTTCTTAGTTTCCTCTTCTGTCATTGTTTCACTCACAGCCTGCGCATTAATTATTTTCATTAATTACACCGATGATGTACTTTCTCCAATGAATGATTTATACTTTAGTTTTTCCTTGTATTTTCTCACTTGGAAAAGAACTTTATAGGTGGTAATGATGCGGGTATATTTGCTGTTATGGTTAAAGAAAATGATGTCCCTAGCATTGGAATGGAGTTGTACAATGTTATCAATGGCACGATGTTATACCAATTCGCCTACACTGATTTGGCTGATCATTTTGACTCACCTGAAGGTAAACAGGTTAGAGATAAAATACTACGTTCGATAAAGTTCTTGAGTTAAGTATATTGGATCTCTAAGGTATTATATGGTTAATTGCGGTTAATTTTGGATAACTAAGTTAACGATTAATTGCTTCGCAATTATGTTTTAGCCTTAAATCTTAACAGTGTTACAACACTGAATTGAAATAAAAAAACACTCGCAGGTTGAACACCAACGTACCCTTACTGTAACTTCCATTCGGAAAACCAGTTGTCCGGCAGTATTTAGTACAAGCCACAATACGACAAATGTTTTTGGACTTATAACATAGGATTCGCCAGTTCGGGAGGGGCAGGATATAGCTGGTATTACATTTTTGTAAAACTTTTAAACAAGTTTGTCACGAGTTAAGATGTACTTCGTTCACCCAATCACTTATGAGTTAATTATCAACTTTTTGAGTCACAACAAAGGTTAGGAATGCTTAAGTCAATGAAGAATATTGAAAAAATTATGTTAGGAGAATCTATTGGAGAAATGAAAGGAAAGATAACAAGTCAAAGGGTGATTGATGTCGAAGGCCCCACTATGGAGACAAACGTATCAGCAAGGGGTAGTCTTAAGGGAGTACAAGTAACTGAGACTCTGACCTACGTGGCTAGTCGAACTTCAATGGGTGTACTTCATGGTGTAGGTAATGGAGTGGTTATGAGTGGGGAAGGAGAAGTGGCCACTTATACGGGTGAAGGAATTGGTAGGTTTGACTCTTCAGGTACTCTGAAATGGCGTGGCGCAATATTTTTTAAGACAACTTCAACAGACAAACTGGAGTTCCTTAACAATATTGTAGGGATTTTTGAAGCCGAGGTTGATTCACAAGGCAATTTTTCTGACAAAACGTGGGAATGGAAGTAAAGAGTATCCTTCTCCACCTTTCTCTTTTTGGAGCTTGAAATACTACATGTGAAATTATCCGTAGGTTTATCCGAAATATGGCTTATAATGGCATAAGACAGAATACTATTTTTTTACACGGTCTGCATCTAAGAAAATGTATTATAGATTTTCAGCAATGAAATATCGTACCTATAACCTGTATTCATGTGTCCACCATCGAACTCTTCATAGAAATGCCTGATCCTCAGGTTTTCAAGCTTGGAGTGAAGCATTCTTACTCCCCAAATTAAATTGAACTCGTCTCTGGTTCCACAATCAAAATAGATTAGTTTCAGTTTTTTTAGATTTGTCTTATATCTTTCTACTGTTTTTACAGGATCGAAATTAAGCCACTTGTTCCAAACGTTGTTAGATATTTCACCCGTTTTTAGATTAAAAGGGAACTCTATACCCATTTCTTCCGACTGGTTAGGAGAGTAGCTAGCTGCCATGCACATTACATTTAGGGTTGCAATGTCATCTGCCGTGTGTCTATCGCTTTTCCAGAACTTTTTCAACCAGTTTTTTGCGCTACCGGCCTCTCGAAATGCTGCAAGGGCCTTGGGAAATTCCGGAATGCAGCTATATTCAAAGCCGGAATCCCCAGAGTGGTCCACGACTCCATTGAATATTTCCGGATGATGTGCGCCAAGTGTAATAGAACCGAAGCCACCGGATGATTTTCCGAATATACATGTTGTCTGGAGTTGTAATTGTTATCAATAAATGGAATGATTTCCTTAATTAGGTAATCCTCATAGTTGCCTATTGCAGAAGAATTAACGTATTGGTTCCCTCCCAATTTAGTAAAACAGTCAATATGTACTAAAATCATATCACCTATTTTTCCTCTGGATATTAATCGATTCATACGGTCATGAATGCTTTCATTAAAAGGATCTACGTTTAACACTCCTCTCGCGCGACTGCCATATCCGGGTAAACAGAAGACTGTGGTATATCCTTTAGAATTACTTGCATTGTAGGTAGGAGGCAGGTATATTATAATTTCCCTAATGTAGGGGTCCTTAAGCGGATTGCCTTTGAGAATGTCACTCTGAAATTGGCGAATCAAAATATTACCTTTCAAATCTAGGTTAACACCCGATCAATTCACGAGAAACTAGCGTAATAATTTTTACCTGACATTTTTATACTTGCTAGTCAGAGCTCATAACTTAAGTGCGCAAATGGAGTGTATCCTTTCCTTCTAGCTAGTCTGACAGTAATAAGTCATCCTAACTGCAGGAGTTTGTTCTTGGCAAATGGGAAGAGATACATAATTACCTACACTGGTTCCACTTATTTTTTTAGAATATCATCAAACCTTTTAAGTTCAACTAAACTTTTTATTTATGATATTTAATCCCCACTTTGACTAAGGTATTTTTGTTACCAGGGAATAGGTTTTTTATATCTGAAGAAGCCTCCACTAGGTCCCCTCTCATCAAGTAGAGCAAAATGCACGATATCTTTTGCAGCGGCTTGGGGAGTTACTAGAGCCATGCTTCCGCCCATGTCAGTGCTGACCCAACTAGGACAAACCGCATTTACTTTAATGTTAATGTCCGTATCTCTTAACTCATGTGCCATAATTAAGGTAAGGGCATTAAGCGCAGCTTTTGAGATTCTATAAGCAGCTACATTTCCACCCATTTCGCTCATAGCACCGTATCCAGACGAGACATTTACTATCCTGCCAAATTTATTTTTCTTCATTAAAGGAACAAAAGCTCGACACATATGAAATGCACCATAAAAATTAACTTCTAACGTATGTCGCATTGTCTCCTCGTCTACATCAAACACACTAACTCCTTCGTCAAGATAAACTCCGGCGTTGTTTATCATTATATCCACTCTTCCATAGGTATCAACAATCCAATCACGAAGACTTGTAATACCTTCAATATCAGTTACGTCAAGTTTATGAAATACAATTTTATCCCCAGAATCTAATTTGGCTAGTGCACGCTGACCATCTATCTCCTTACGGCAAGTCAGAATAACATGGCAACCTACAAGAGCTAGTTCTTTGCATGTTTCATATCCAATTCCACGATCTCCTCCTGTTATAATTGCAATGTATTTTCTCATACGAATCAGTTTACCGTAAAGCTTATTTCGATTCTTATTTGTTAGGTCTTTTGGACTGTAAGTCAATTAGATTCGCTCCGAAGCAGCATTCATGCTTTTAAATATCCTAGTCCCATATGTTTAGTACCATGGCCGAGTCAAGAAAATTCTTCAAAGTTCTTGTCGCAATTGATGGTTCCGAACACTCAATGAATGCGGCAGACTATGCCATTTCAATTGCTAAAGAGTATGGCTCTGAGCTTATTGCATTGCATATTATTACATCAGACGTAAGCAATATCATGTCAGCAGCATCACCTAAGATGGATGAAAAGAAAAAAGAGTCTCAAGAATATTTTAATGCGGTCAGACACAAAGCGGACAGTATAGACAAAGACATTCAGTTAAGAACAGAACTTATCGCATCCCCCTCTGTAGTAGGGGGCATTACAGATTTTGCCGAAAAAGAAAATATCGATTTAATCGTATTAGGAACAAAAGGTCGGTCGGGCCTGAAAAAATTGTTACTTGGTAGTGCTGCCTCCGGTATAGTTAATTATTCACATTGTCCGGTAATGATAGTAAAGTAGAAGCTTTCTAATTTAATTGCAGTTACAGCTTCACTTAGGATTTAGATCTTATCTGGAGGTTCGAAACTTTGAGTTTACTTAAGAATTGTCTATCACCTAGCTTTCATGACTGAGTAGATTAACGTTCCTGCTGTTACTGCTGGAATAAAATAAATTCGGTCAAAATAAATTCCAATTATCAGCCAATCACTGTCTTGTGTAATATATTACTTAACGAAGATAAGTTATGATTAAATATTAATCGAAGCTTAATTACTCTGTTAGCCAAGTTTGTCTGATTCCGGTCCCAGAATACGTTGTGACGTATGCAATGAAGTCACAGACTCTTTAAGAAACTCTAGAAGTAAAAGAGTATGCAAGACTTGTTATTTTTTAATTAGAAGGGCTTGTAACTGAACTGTTTCAAAAGATTGTTTAAGAATAATATTTTAGCTTTTGAATTGTTTAAAGATAGCCCGAGTTGTTACCGGCTATTTTGTAGAATATAAGAATATGAAAATTAGATTTACTGAATGTACTAGCCTGTGCCTTAGCTGGTTTTCGCACAGCAGCAACCGATTAACGGTTAGGCTTTAAAGTCATAAAGCTCTAACATCAATGTAGTTCCAGCTATGATGACTCTTCTCTTTTCAATTCTTTTGTTCCTTTTATTCGCTCCAATTTCAAACACTCTAAACGCTCAGATGCAACCTGCTGTTCTGAATCCTAAATTCCAAGTTGAGAGAATCTTTGCAGGGCATTTTGAGCCCTCTTCTATGGCATTCTTGGGTCCCGATGATGTGCTTGTCCTTGACAGAGATGAAGGCAAAGTATTCAGAGTAACACATGGTATTCAATCCGGTCCGCTTTTAGATGTAAACGTAGCAACGGATGGGTATAGAGGATTGCTAGGAATTGCTGTTTCTGTTAACAAAAATACTACAGATGTATTCCTATATTTTACAGAGTCTGGGACCCAAGACAGTAGTGATAAGATTCAACACCCTGTTAACCCTCTTGGGAATAGATTGTATAGATATGAACTTGTTGAAAACAAGCTAATCAATCCAAAGCTCCTGCTGGATTTACCTGTCTTGCCAGGTCCCAAAGATAATGGAGGAGTGGTCAAAATTGGTCCAGACAACAACATTTACCTTATCATTGGCGATTTGCAAGGCTCTTTTAGAAATAAACAATATGAGACGTTGACTCAAAACTACCAAAATGGTACTAAAGCAGATGGGAGGGCGGGCATTTTAAGGATATCTCAGAATGGGAAGCCTGTAGGTAACGGAATCCTAGGAAGCACTTTTCCATTAAATCTTTATTATGCATATGGCATTCGAAATAGCTTTGGCATGGACTGGGATCCTCTATCAGGATTCTTGTGGGATTCAGAAAACGGTCCCTCGTTTGGTGATGAGCTAAATTTGGTCCTACCAGGCTTCAACAGTGGCTGGGCTTCTGTACAAGGATTTTGGAAACCAATTAATCAAAGCATTGGGCCAGTTAACTTTCATCCTAATAGCTTAGTTGACTTTGATGGGCGCGGTAAATATAATCCTCCTAAATTTGTATGGCTGAACCAAGTCGCCCCATCTGCAATTAAATTTATTAATTCAACTCGATATGGACTGGCCTACGAAAACGACTTGCTCGTCGGTGACACAAATTATGGAAATATCTATGATTTTAAATTAGATGACAAAAGACAGAATCTAGACTTGAGAAGCGGATTAGTAGATAAGATCGCAAATGGAACTAGTGAATTAAATTCAGTTATTTTTGCAAGAGGGTTTGGAAAGGTGACTGACATAGAAATAGGGCCTGACGGACTATTGTACGTTCTTTCAGGTCAGAAACATATAACTAGCATTTACAGGATAATTCCTTAATGGCCATCTGATCGATTGTGTGGACTTGAGCAGGCTAAATATTAATAATAAAGGTAACCAGGAAATAAGAATGAAATTTAGTCTAAAACTATATACAGGTAATTGTCTCAAGATGTATACTGTATAGGAATACAGGTATGCTACTTAGCAAATGCAGATAAACAAGAAAATCTGGCTAATAATGAGTATTTTGATACCTGTAATAATAATACTTAATGTATATACGGTCTGGTCAAATATTGAAGGACAAAAGGAGAAAATTAAAGAATTTATATACCTGCAGAATCCAAACAGAGCTCTATCAGAATTACAGAGCGGAAGGATAACAATTTCACAATATTGTGACCAGATTCCCACTTCTCAAGAGAAGTCTCAAAAGATATGCACTGATTATGAAAAGTCTCATCAGTCGAAATTAGATTCCCCTACGAAATCCTGAGCCTGGTGGATAATTAACCGAAGCTGTAATTAATTTAGCTATTGTTACTTTGACATAAAAGAGCCTGTTTGCAAAAGATTCAATTATACTACTACTACTTTAATTATTAAATTGGCCGATAATTTGAATAAAGGGTCTGTACGCTCTTGTGATGTCTTAATTATAGGTGCTGGGTCTGCTGGTCTTCGAGCTGCAATTGAAGCACATGATGCCGGGGCTCACGTTCTCATAATTAGTAAGAGTAGAAAAGGAGATCCTCATACAGTACTTGCAAGAGGTGGTATCAATGCAGCTCTTGGTACGATGGATCCTGAAGATAACTGGATGATACATGCTGCCGATACACTACGTGAAGGGGAATTTCTTGCTGATTATCAAAGAGTTGAGGTACTTTGCAAGAATGCACCTGATGCTGTAAATGAACTAGTTAATTGGGGTGCTAGGTTTCATAGGGAAAAAGATGGTAGATTAACACAACGATTTTTTGGCGCCCATACTTACAGGAGGACTGTATTTTACGAAGATTGGACTGGTAAGGAAATAATTCGTGTGCTGATAGATCAAGTTAATCAGCGGAAAATAGAAATCGTAGACGATATTTGTATCACAAAATTATTAAAAATAGACGATGAATCTCCAAGAGAAGCATTAACAGAAGTCGTAATAGGAGCAACCGGAATAGATTTTAAAAAGAAAGAAATCGTAATATTCGAATGTAAGTCTATAATACTTGCCACTGGCGGATATACACGAGTTTACGCCGTTAGTAGCTCCAGAATTTTTGAAAACTATGGAGAAGGTTTGGCACTAGCGTTTGAAGCAGGTGCAGATCTAGTAGATATGGAGATGGTACAGTTCCATCCTACTGGAATGGTTTGGCCAGAGAAAGCGCTTGGTACTCTAGCTACCGAAGCTATACGTGGTGAAGGTGGGATCTTGTTAAATTCCAAAGGTGAAAGGTATATGAAAAATTATTATCCGGAACGAATGGAGCTAGGACCACGTGACGTAGTAGCTCGTGCGACATATAACGAAATAATTGCTGGTAGAGGTACAACACACGACGGAGTTTGGTTGGACGTTACCCATTTATCGAAGGAAAAAATTTTGGAGAGGCTTCCCACAATGTACGAACAATTCAAAAATATTGACGGAATCGACATATCCAAGGAG
The DNA here is from genome assembly GCA_036395315.1 of Nitrososphaeraceae archaeon. Classification (GTDB taxonomy): domain Archaea; phylum Thermoproteota; class Nitrososphaeria; order Nitrososphaerales; family Nitrososphaeraceae; genus TA-21. Next base: position 10,725 of record DASWDL010000289.1, on the reverse strand, counting down.
AAAATGGAAGTTGGACCGACTGCTCATTATTCTATGGGCGGAGTAGCAGTAGATCTGAACTGTAGGACTAAGATTAGGGGTCTATTCGCTGTTGGGGAAGTAATGAGTCAGATTCATGGCGCCAATCGATTAGGTGGAAATAGTTTACTAGATACAGTAGTTTTCGGAAAAATTGCTGGTGGTGAAGCAGCAAGATTAGTAGATAACGCAAAGAAAATAAAGAAAACTGAGTCATCACTGCTAGGACCGAGTTCAAGAAACCAAAAAATATTTGATGATGCAATTTTTTTAGTTAAGGAACCAATTGCATTTCGCGACGAAATACAAGAATTAATGAAACGAAATGCTGGAATAATAAGAGACGAGACAAAGCTTCGAACTGGATTAAAAAGAATTTTGGAAATAAAAAAGAAATTTTATTCTGAAGTTAACATGCTGAAAGAATCCAAAATTTATAATGAAAATATTATATTGACTTTGGAAGTAATGTCGGCGCTAGTTGTTTGTGAGGCCATAATAAGATGTGCCCTGATGCGACAAGAGAGTAGAGGAGCTCACTTCAGGTCTGATTTTCCAAACCTAGACGACCAAAAATGGAAGGTAAATATCTATTGCAGGAAGGAAGGAGAAGAAATGGTTCTCTTTAAAGAGAATGTTAAAGAAATCAAAGGACCATTGGCGAATCTGCTTAAAACACACGCCATAGCGGAACACCATCGTGAATTCGAATAAACACGAGTCACTAGTTAATTTGCTGTAGAAAAAAGTGATAAAGAAGAGGAACTGGCAAGAAAAGATCAGCGTTACATAATATGATCTATTTTGTATGTATTTGTGAAGTATTACTCGTTAAACTGTCCTTCCATTAGTATTTCTGACAATGGTTTTCTATCAGATGGTTGTTCTCTTTGTTGGAGCTCAACAGGTAGAACTTCTTTCGGAGCTGAGTTACCGATTTCAATCATTGCCATAACGTCATACCCCTCCGGTATAGAAAGGTCATTTCTAGCTTTCTCGTAATCAAATCCTTGCATCCCATGTGTCACTAATCCTTGTATATGTTTTGCATTAACACATATTAATCAATCACCTTTAAAATATGGTCTGTTTGTAGAACTGATGTGTCTAGTTTAGCTCCCTGTTTCATATTCTATAAGTTAAGTTGAGTGTAAATGTAATAAGGTATTTAGAACACCGATAAATTGGATTATAAGGAGTATGCTTTACTGATAACTGCCTACTGAGCGTGATTAGTGGAACTGGACCCTTGGGATTATAGGATAAGAATCAACAAGTCCTCCGATTACAATGATAACTATTAAGAAATCTATTAAGGAAAAAATATAAACTGACTTCCTTAAGAATAAATGAAATCGTATCTTACCTTGGAAGTATTTCTTATCGTCTCGAATTAATGTCTTTACTGTCACTGCACCTATCAAAAGTATATACAATGCCATGAACACATATTTTCAACGCATATTTAACTGCACGCAAGGTTTCTCCAACTGGGGTCTGGTAAACCCCTAAGCCTAGTCGTGGAATCTCGACACCATCACTTAGCATGACACGAGATTGTAAATTCAACAGCATAATCAAAGATGTTCTTCATAAACACACGTTAATTCTATCGGATCACTATGGTAACATCTAAGTTGGAGATGGAATAACGTATGTGAATATTGTTATACTACTAGATCCGAAACCTTTATTTTTATATATATAATTTTCATACTAATGATTGATCCGTCTGAGCCTCCAGAGATTCCTGAAGAAAGTTTAACTTGCGATATCTGTGGACAGAAATTTGACACAGTTGAATCACTTAAAGAGCATAAATTATCGGAAGGTAAAGACGCTGAAATGAAATATAAGGGTGTTGACTGAATGAAAAATTGGATTTTTATGTTTGCTTAACTTATCAAAGTAAAAATATTTGGCTTAAGATGTTGTTACCAAATGGTATGAATAATGAAAGTAGGCATTAGATTACCTCAGACAGGTAAGAATGCAAAACTAAAGAATGTAATATATCTTGCTGAGGCCGCCGATAGTAATGGATTTGACTCATTGTGGGTTTTAGAACGATTACTTTGGCCGATATCTCCTAAGACTCAACACCCATCAGGCAATTTTCCATAAGACTGGCAAATTGTATTGGAACCTCTAGAACTGCTCTCTTTTGTAGCAACCAGCGCAAACATCTTATTTTCATTTTATTAGGTCTTATTCTAACAGTAAGTATCCCAATTTATTCAAATTATATCAGTAGAGTGCAAGCAAGGACCGAGCAACTATCCGATTCGAGTAACAACAATCTGATGATAAGTATGGTAGCTCCAGATGATTGGGCGCATCATAATTATACCAATAAAAATTACGAAAATGAACAGAGCAACGACTGCCTTGATCCAACACCTTGATGATGTCTTAGATTGTGTTAACCCTCTGGTTTTCTTGGCGTGACAGTTTGGACATAGAGCTTGGCAATTAGAAGTGTCATTATTATTCCTGTTGCCATCCTTATGATCGTAGTCTAGGACTCCTGCGTTCCATTTACAGGATTATCACAACTATTTGTGCAATCAACGGAATGAGAGAATGAATGAATGGAAGTATTCGGACGTTGAACTAAGTAAATGTGATTAGCCTAGTCAAATATTTTCATAAAATTCATATGCATCAGTTACTCACTTTGTTACACGATCAAAGTCATTGTGGTTCGAATTTCGTCTAGTCTACAAATTAGTCAGGATTTAGACTTTGTTATAAGAATCTTTTAGAATTTTCGTTAAGTTGGGACTCCTATTTCTTTGAGATTTCCTGCCACGCTACGGGGTCAAAGGCGGCCCTCCGCTGTCTGCTACATCACCAGCTGCGTATACACATGGGTTGGAAACGCTCTGGAGATATCTATTCACCCTTATGCCTCTAGGAGTATGATCCACGCTACCTGCTTTCAGATTTAGGTCTTGCCGTCCTTATCGTCAAAACGTGGGGTTGTATAGGATGCACGATTTGCACTCAGGCTTTCTGGACTATATGGGTCTAAATATATAAAGTCCCCATCCCGACTGTTACTCGAGTATTATTTGATAATCTCCGAGAATCAGATGGATTACCATAGGGATTGGCGTGTAATGGAAGCTTGGTAATAAGATGTAACAGATAATATTCTATCATTTCTCATTTTTATGGTAATCAGAGCACGGATAGGTTGAGTTAGTTCTCCCTATATCTTTCAATAACCTGTTCGAGTCCATGACGTCTCTTAGGATTTGTACTCGCCAAGTTTCTTTAACACATCTATTACGACAGGAATTTCCAAATCAAGCTGCATGGCAATGAATTCTTCGGCAATTCCTGAAAGATAGAGGTTTTTAATCACTTCTTTTTTCTCATAAGTGATAGTTTCAGAATCTGACATTGCCAGGTTCACAGTTTATTGACTTTGCGTTTCCTTTGAGTTACTACTCGCGGTAATCTGTTTCCCGAATGTTTGTACATTATTACTACTTGCTCTAAATAATACTTGCTCTTGTCCATTACCAATATCTATCCTTGAAATATACACATTGTTTCCTTCAGCAACCATTCTTGCTCCCACTGAAAAAATGGTAAAAACTTCGTTTAATCTTTTCATCACCCCTACTCCGTGGGTGTGTAAGCTATAAAAAGTGGCTTAACTTTGTTAAGTAAGGCTTTAAAAAGAGCCGTAGAAAGACGGAGCGAAGTGATCAAAAGTTGGTGGAAGCAGTACAGCTTCGTCAAATTGTGTCCATTGTAAACTGCTTCCACCAGAAAGTCTCTCCTGCAAAATTCAAAATACGAATATGGATTATGATTCAGATATTATGTTATGATGGCAATATTGTAAGATGGCAATGGATAGAGGGAGGGATTGAGATTGAATCCTCTATCCATTCGATAATGAAGTTATGCCACCTAAAAGTATATCACTTGAGTAATAATCAGTTCCTGAACTTTGTTAACGTATTTTTATTAATAACTTGAGACATTATGTTATTACTGACAAATCCAAAACTGGTAGGCTAGGACCGTTCATTGTCGTTGCTAATTCCTAGCCTACTGAAATTAGATTCTAAACTTAAATCAATACCAACTCCATACTGTTGTGTCGAAGGCGAAGGTTGAATTTTATGACTGGAAATCCACGAAACGGATGGCATTTTTGTATTATTAATATTTTTGATTAGGGAACGATATTCATCTGTATTAAAGATATGCGAAATAATATGAACATGAATTTTCAAATCAGGAGCTATCGTGGTACAACTGAAGAAGATAGCGAAATAACATCATTGTTGAATCGTATTTTTGTCAAAGAAGGGTACACAGATAAATTACTAGCCAAGAAATTATTTGTACCTGCTCAACTCCGAAAACGAGGTGAAATAATATTGGCTAGATCACCTACGGGAAGACTTCTGGGTATGGCTATCGTTGTTCATTCTACGAGTTTGGCTCGTCAAGTGGCAGAAACAGATGAGGCTGAAGTTCAATTACTGGCGGTCTACCCAGAAGCACGGTGTCAGGGTATTGCATCACATCTCATTAAAGTTTGTGAGCAGAAAGCAATGTCATCTGGTTATTCCAAAATGGTACTTTCAACTCAACCAATGATGAAGTCAGCTCATAGTCTTTATGAGCAACACGGTTATAAACAAAATTCTAAGCGAAATTGGTCAAGGGATGGAAAGACATTCATTGTTTATGAAAAGCTACGTCAGATTTAGACGTTTATCTCTTATTTTTTCTTAATATCTTTGACTTATTCGGCACTCGCACAATTCATATTCTGTACGACTAAACCTATTCCTACTATAAGAAGGAGTATCAAGGTAATGACAATCTCTTTTGAAATTTTGTCTATAGAACTTGACAGCACCGTAATTTATTAAGGATGTCCTAAATCAGACCAATCTTATCGTGCTAAATTGTTATACTTATTTATCAAACACGTAAGAATCTCCGTCAATTATACTCATCATTTTTAATTTTATTTAACATCGTGCTGCTAATCATAAATAAAATATTTTCTTTGAATAGATTAATGCTTAGGAAACAACTGCGTGAAGTTCTTACTGTTATTCGTGATCTGGATAAATTCAATGGTGGTATTTATGATGTAATTATTTATGAACATTTCCGCCATTTACCCAAAGAAGAAACTAATTATTCACTCAATGAGTTATTAATTAATGGATGTATTGCTGAAGGTGTAAAGAGTACTGTTGTTAAGTTTAGACTTTTCCACATAACAAAAGAAGGGCTACAGAAGTTATCGAATTAAGATGATTAAGATGGCATATCGATTATAGGAATTAAAGGACTTTATTTTATTACAGTGCCATCAAGAGGCTCTTAACAACATGCTATAGGTGCGCGATTAGTAGAACCTAGAGCGTGTGATGGTCGCTTCTAGCTCACACGAAGGCTATTTGCAAGTTATCAAACCAACTAAAATAAGGTAATAGCATCGCCAACAAAATACCTTAAGAGCAATAATCTATATGTGAAGTTGTTAAAGATGATTCACGTGATAAATAAGATCTTCGCATTATTGAGTTTCTGAGATTCAATTAACATATTTATTCGCCCAGTTTTATACGACGATATCAATTTAAATTGTTTTTGGTCAGTTAATATCATTTCGACCCATTATTTTGCAAATCAGATTGATTCGGATCTAATGCCTTCATCTATGTCAATTGTCTATTCCAGAAAATTCATTTTCCTCTTCAAAACCATGGATTAATATCAATGATTGGAAAATGCTGGCTTCGCAAGAACTGAATATATTTTATTCACATGTTCTCCAGAACTGCATTGTTCTCCAGGATCGTCCAATGAAACCAGAACGGCGGATACCTTTTTAATTTTTGTAACTTTAAGATTATGATCCACGTAAGTTACTGTATGGTTGTCAAAGTTAGGTTTAGCATCTGTATCCTCCCTTAGCAAACAACCACCCTCCTCGGTCTGATTGGAAATTATATGAGCTGTTGAATAATAAGGAGTACCATCGATGGAAGTACCTTGAGCAACTGTTATTTGAAAAATACCTCTATTTGTATCAAAAATATATGCTTCATATCCTTCATCACCCATCGAGGGATCATAGGACCCACCAGCAGTACCTTGCACTGTCATGAATGGATTTCCATTTTTTATTCCGAAATTATTGATGTAGAAATCTTTTTCATTAAACTCGAGCGAATAAACTTGAGGGAAAGTGACAATAGTGATTAGCAGCGCGCTCGTAGTGTAAATTAAAGGAGCGAGGTTGTTAGTATGTGTGTTGTTACTCAAATGATTCTAATTATGACATGTGGCTTATTACTCTTCTTCATAATTCCTACTGAAAGTTTTTCGCAATTAAAATAACTGTAAAAAAAGATGGGTCAGGTTATACTGGATATTAGACGCCATCCACAGCGTGTCCGCTATCCCTTATTTCATAACCTCTTCTCGAACACAAGTGCAATCTGATTAAATCCTATTTTTTTGTAAAATATGTGTGCATCATTTCTATCATTCCTTGACTCAAGTCGTAAGCGGTAGCATTTTCTTCTTTTAGCTATAAGCTCACATTTTTTCATCAACATTTTACCTATACCTTGATTTCGATACTCTTTCAAAATTATAAGGTCTGGAATCCAAAATTCCTTCGTAAGTTGATTAAGTCTATCCAGTATCACAAAAGAAACCAAACCAATAACACTAGAACCAGTGATTGCTAATATAATACCACGATCACCGCTAGTAGAACTAAATTTGACGTATTCGCTGACGAGTTTTTCAAACTTGATAATTTCAAGTTTGTTTTTCGGCAAAGGTCTATCCAGTTGTCTTTGAAGTTCGATTATAATTTTTGCATCGGCAGTTCTGGCGTATCTTAATCTCACTGTTTCTGTCTTTTTATTCATCCCCCATTCAACCTAATCCTAATGACCTTTAATTTATTCACGCCATAATATGTAGTGCGATTGAAAATAGCAAGAAATGGCGTTAACATTTGCAACCAATAATACGAATAGTGTAGAGGTATATTCATGAGCCAAGATTTCAAATGGGAAGATGTCATCAAGAAAGAAGCATCAGGAATTGAAGATTACGATCTCGGCGAAGTTCAAGAAGTGCTTGAAGATACTATAGTAATGAAAAAAGGCATTCTTGATAAGGATAAGTTCTATTTGCCAAAAAATTAGTTGAAGCATTTGATGGTGACACCTTGCGATTTAGAATAACTAAAGAAGAAGCACAGACCTATAGGCGCGACTAAATCCGATGCCAAGAAAGCTAAAAAAATTAGAAGGTATCAAAGATTTCAAATGTAAATTATGCTCGATCTTTTGGTCGAAATTTTTAATTGACAATACGTTATGTTTGAGTTCAATATCTGGTCATTCATGACTTTAATTTCAAAGAGCCAATCAATCGTACTAAAGAATGGGTATGAAATTCCACGTCTTAAACTGTGTTATACCATGCTGGTCATACTAAGATATGTCTGAAGAAGTTGAGGATACGTTTGATAAATTGAAAGCAGGAGCGAAGGCTGTTGCCAAGAAAGTGACAGATCCAGATAAGGATGTTGGAGACGAATACCAAAAAGAAAAAGGAAAAGAAAGAGCTGGCGATTATGAACAGACAGATGATTCAGGAGCAAAAGATCCGATGTCACCAGAAAAAATTGCTTCACACGAACCAACGGCAGTTAAGCGAGACAAAAATCAAGGAACGTCAGGCGAACCAGTTTAAACGCTGGCGTTCTTTTTTATTAACCCAAGTTTCAGTTTCTCAAAAGTTCATTTACTAGAATTGTCATAGCCAGCTAATTATTATAAATTATAAAACACTAGAAATTAATTGGGTTGGACTCAAGTATAGAATCAGGGCAAATTAAGATTCTGTCCAACCCTGAAGAGATACAACAACTATACCACAATCTTATTCGATCCGCATACTCTGAAATATCTTTGTTAGTCGCTACTCCAAACGCTCTATTACGCCAACATAAAATCGGATTAACAGATCTGGTGAAAGAGGCAGCAGTAGAAAAAAATGTTCGAGTAAATTTAGCAATTCCTAGATATGAGACAGAAAAGCAAACTTTGCAACAGGTAGAAGAACTGCCAGCACAATCACAAAACATAAGAGTACGAAAGTATCTGTCGTCTATTAATCAAAATAGTAGAATAAAGTCCACGATACTGCTAGTTGATAGACAGTTCTCATTAATTATTGACTTGAAAGATGATTCGCAGGACACGTTTACAGACGCTGTAGGATTTGCTACCTATTCCAGAAGCAAGTCGCGCACACAATCTTACAGCTTTATTTTCGATACAGTTTGGAGGCAATCTGAATTGTACAGACAGCTAGAGCTAAGAACAATTGAACTGGAAAAATTAAACGATTTGCAAAATGAGTTTGTTAACATAGCAGCACACGAATTAAGAACGCCTACTCAAGCAATTCTTGGTTATTCTGAAATGTTGGAGCAATGCCAAGAAAGAAATAAGACTTATGAAAAAGCTATATCGAGAAATGCTCAAAGATTATTTTTGCTTACCTCAGACATGCTGGACGTTGCTAAAATAGAGTCACAAACACTTAAACTTAATAAATCCAGATTTGACTTGAATGAAGAAATTGAGAATGTTATTAAAGATATTGTAGAAAGACCTAGCTGGACGGAAATTAGCCGTAACGTTAACTTTGTCTTTGAACCTGAGATATCTACTATTGTTAATGGAGACAGAGAACGGATCAGTCAGGTAATTCAAAATCTTGTGAGCAACGCTGTAAAGTTTACAGATGCTGGAACAATAACAATAAGTGTAGAAAAAAATAATCAGAGCAGGGAGATTATAGTAACAGTTATAGACACTGGAACAGGCATAGATAAAGATATACTCCCAAGATTATTCATGAAATTTGCAACAAAATCGAAGAGCGGAACTGGACTGGGATTGTTTATTTCAAAAGGTATTATTGAAGCTCATGGTGGTAGTTTAGAGGCTCACAACAATGTAGATAGTGTGGGAGCTACATTTAGGTTTACAATACCACTTACTAGTTAAATTGATTTGCTACAAATGGATTTCATAGATAAGTTATTGGGTTAACCTGCAAGATGATTTTTCAATTGAATCGAGTATTGAATTGATATCTAGCATCAGTCCGCTCACTGTAACAGGCTTATTTACAACCTTAATGACTGATTCTTCTTGCAACTCCTGTACACGACGTTACGGAATTACCGGCCAGCATATTTCTTTTTCAGTTTTCCCTTATTTCTTTCTCGCCAGTAGAGATACTGCCAATCAGTAACAGCACTTTTTAGTATTGAGGCCATTATATCAATGTCGGAGCGATTCTTCACTCTTATTTCTTGCTAACTATGATAAAAACTTGAATTGAAAGCTAAAGCTCCTAAGACAGTAGAAAATAATTGACAATGATGGCTTATCGTAGTTTTTCTCTTGACAGAGGTAAATCCAAAATATGAATAACTGCTGACTTATTGGACGATCGAGTAGCATGTCATAAACGCTTTACTCTCCTAATTTTCTGTATGTTTTAATTGGAGGTATAAATAATGTCATAAAAATTTGGAGTGGCATCAGCTAATCTAATAAAATCATCATGCCAAGGTTTTACTTCGGCTCTTTCGATCATTCTCTCCTGATCTTCTTTCGTCTTCCATTGAGCATAGTTGACAACTCTTGTTCCGTCAAAACTCTTGTGAAGATTTGCCACCAAAGATCAACCAATTCTTGTTGATTTTCAGGTTTGACAGAAAAGAAATTGATAAAGGTAGTCAAGTTATTATCCTTTGAAATAGTAATGTCATGTTTACCACCCGTAAATTCTAGCTCATATATATTGAAGTCTATGTTTATTGCCTGCTTATCGATTGTAGTTTTATTTTTCTGTAAAATATTACTTTCTCCTGAATATCTTTTCTTCAATGTAAGCTAAAACTGCTGCTATGATGTTCCGGCTGCAGAAAATACTTCGACTCGGTTATTATCACGATCCGTCACAAACACGTTCATTGAAGCATCAACATCAAGGTCTATTGCTTGATGAGTGCCTCCACCACCAGTTAATCCAATATTAGTCCATTTCGTGACAAATTGACCATCTCCTGTGAACTTTTGAATACGATTGTTACCCCCATCAGCCACATAGACGTTACCTGCTAAATCTACTGCTATGCCTGTTGGACTCCTAAATTGTCCATCTCCTGATCCTGCAGAACCCCACGATTTTATGAACTTACCGTCTCCTGTGAACTTTTGAATACGTTCGGCGAACACATCAGATACATATACATACCCAGCTTTAAGATCGACAGCTACTCTTCCAGGGTTGTAGAATTGACCATCCCCTGTACCAAACGAACCCCATGATGTTATGAACTTACCATCTCCCGTAAACTTTTGAACACGGTTATTGCCCACACCAACTATGTATACGTTACCTGAAGAATCAACAGCAACACCTGTGATGAAACCAAACTCCCCATTACCAGTACCAGGCGAGCCCCACTTTGTAATAAAAGTGCCATTACTGTCAAATTTCTGTATTCGGCTGTTGCCAGAGTCGGCAACCCAAACACTACCTGGAGAAACAAAATCGGTACCAATTCCAGATGGGTTGTTAAATTGTCCATCCCCTGTACCAAACGAA
>DASWDL010000288.1:0-3457 GCA_036395315.1 Nitrososphaeraceae archaeon | reverse complement strand
GTACGGATAAAAATATAGTACTTGACATTTAGCACAGTCCGGCTATACGGCGGGGGACCAACGGACCAATAGTTAGATAGTTCTATTTTGGAAGCGATCATTCCAATAATTTGAGATCGAATGGTGACATCAATATGGCATTAAGCGTTACATAAGGCCTAGTCCGGCTTCATTCTATAGGTCTGGAAACGAAGGAAATCTTAATACAAATCTATACCCATCTGACCCACGAGTATTAATTACGTGAATGCGGGTTTAGTTAAAAGTGAAAAGATTTTGCTTATGTGCTCGCCTGTCCTGCATTCATTGTCTGGATCGCCAGAGGTGACAAGCAGAGTATACACTTTATTAACTTTCGTAAATGTAATACTGTTGTTCGTAAGTTCTACCGTGTTACCGCTGAAAAGAGGAGTACCACTCATTTTCTCGGTTAGTAAACAAGCGCCTGTGTTTATCTGATTAGATAAAATGTGAGCAACTGAATAGTAAGGTTTTCCATCGGCTGAGAGACCCTGGGCAACAGTAATTTGGAAAATTCCTTTATCTGTGTCAAAAACATAGGCTTCGTATCCTTCATCACCCATAGACGGATCAAAAGAACCTCCTGCAGTACCTTGAACCGAAATGAATGGTTTCCCATTTTTTATCCCAAAATTATTAATATAATAGTCCTTCTCATCCAGATTAATAGAATAAACATTGTTTGCAGCTGATAAAAGGAACAATATTACAATGACAGAACCTAAATGGGAATAGATATTGGAGATTTTAAAGGGCTTCACCTTATGTGATATAATGAAGTAACGTTTATAACTTTTCTTCTCGGATTGGCCAATTTACAATCCTAAAGATTTACCTATGTCATTATCATTACAAGTGAAAACCTAGTACCTAACAACTGTGTAAAGAGTTCAATAATTTAAACATTATGCCATTTCGGCAAGTGTTGCCTACAGTCTCGAGCTATCTCCTTGCGCATTGGCTCCGTTAGCCAAAAAATTTTTAAATCCATAGATTGTTTAGTGGTTTCTCAGAATTTTTTCGATAGGTCCACGGTCAATAGGCTAAAGAAATTTTGTCTGTGGTGTTGCTAAATATTTGACTAAAGATGGGAATTAATTTACAGAATCAATATATGTCGCCAGGGGAGCATACTCTGATAGACTAGAATCAATATTGAAAGCCTCAGACCTTTTTGTCAAATGTCTGGAAACCGAAGGGGTAGAATATATTTTTGGAATTCCTGGAGAGGAAACAAATGACCTCATGATTTCATTATTAGATTCTGATATCAAATTTGTATTAGTAAGACACGAGCAAGCAGCAGCTTTCATGGCTGATATGTATGGAAGACTAACTCAAAAAGTGGGAGTTTGTGTTGCTACTTTGGGACCGGGTGCAACTAATCTTACAACCGGTGTGGCTAACGCAAATATGGATAGATCTCCAATATTGGCTATAACGGGTCAAACTGATACCGATTTTCTGCACAAAGAGTCTCACCAAAATATGGACGCTGTAACTATGTTTAAGCCAATAACAAAATGGAGATGGTCTATCCGTAATGCGGATAGTATTCCAGAAATTGTGAGAAGGGCCTTTAAGATCGCTCTAGAAGAGAAGGCTGGTTCAGTACACCTTGAGATCCCACAAGACATTTCAAAAATGAATTCAGAAATAGGACCAATAAGTTCACATCAAGTATTTAGATCAAGACCGAACATTGACCTAATAGGCAAGGCAGCTCAGCTATTACTCCAGGCAAAAACGCCCATAGTGCTCGTTGGAAATGGGTGTATCAGAGGAAGAGCAAGTTCCTCAATCAGAAAATTTGTACAAACTACAGGAATATGTTCTATGAATACATTTATGGCAAAAGGAGTAATTTCAGACAAATCACAACGACATCTTCACACGATCGGCATAAAAGAGGCAGATCACGCTTTGATTGCCATGAAGGAAGCCGATTTGGTAATCGCAATTGGATACGATCTTGTAGAATACAGTCCTAAAAACTGGAACGGGGATTTAAATAAAAAAATCGTTCATGTCGATTTTTCGCCAGCAGAATCCGATACGTACTATCCTCCTTCAGTAGAAATAGCTGCGGATATAGAGTTTACAATTGAGGCTATTTTGCAGGAATTAGAAAGAGAAGGAAAACGTTATTATGTAAACTACACTAAAAAGGAGGGGAAACAATACAAAATACCCAATAATGATTGGTCAGGATTATTTAAAAAAATCAAAAAAGAGATTGTTTGGAGAATTGACCGATATAAGGAATTTTTCCTATCCTATTAAACCTGAAAAATTAGTTTTTGATGTACGAAACGCGCTTAAAAGAAATGATATTGTCATATCCGACGTCGGAGCTCATAAGTTATGGATAGCGAAAGCCTACAACACGTATACGCCAAATACATGTATAATCCCTAACGGCTTTTGTTCATGGTTTGCTCTGCCGGCTGCGATAGCAGCGCAGCTTGTATATCCCGGCCGCAAAGTTGTTGCGATGTGTGGTGACGGGGGCTTTTTGATGAATGTTCAAGAGATCGAAACTGCCGTACGCTTACAGTTACCGATAATAATAATTGTTTGGTGTGACAACGATTATGGGATGATCTCTTTGAAACAAATATATGAATTTGGTAAGAGCGCATTCACAAAATTTAATAATCCTGATATTGTCAAACTCGCCGAAAGTTTTGGAGCAATCGGACTTAGAATCGAAGATACGAAAGATCTATCCACGAAATTGGAAGAGGCAAAGAAATCCACAAGAGTTCCTGTTATAATACCCGTAACTGTTGATTATTCAAGAAATCGCGTACTTTTAGATGACAACTTTACTGGATAGCAGCTTCACCTTAATTTCTTCTACCTTCCGTGAAGTGCTTATCCCCATCCACTTATGATATTTATCTTAATTTGTTACGTATTCAACGGCAAGTCTTAAATCGGTGCAACCCCATAATCTCACAAGCGTTTGATAGTTTGACTAATAATAATGAAGATAAAGCCGATGAAAAAAGGGTAAGGGAAAACAATAGACGGATGTTCGATAGGTTAATAGACTTTGACAGTTCTGGAACTAAGCATGCAGAAAAACTTAGTGACCTCCAGTCCCTACTTGAACAAACCCAGGATAGACTTTCGGACGCACTGAGCGAACGTTATCAATACAATACCTCATAAAACGTGGACAGGATTTTCTTATTGATCATGTAAGTTCGAAAGTATCTCTCGTTATTCTATACGCCGACTTAGTCGGTTCTACTGATATGAGTATGACACTTCCACCGGACAAGCTAGTCACAATAATACGAGCATTTTCGCATGAAATGTCATCTGTTGTCAGAAATCACAATGGCTACATATTGAAATATGTAGGGGATGCTGTTATTGCATTCTTTGATGCTGGCTTTAACAAATACTTTGTATGCGACAACGCTGT
>DASWDL010000287.1:0-5886 GCA_036395315.1 Nitrososphaeraceae archaeon | reverse complement strand
ACATGGTGGGAAACAAATCAGACAAGCGATACACCAGTTATGAAAATAAGTAATGATAACGGTAAGACATTTGGACCGTTACTGAAATTAGCAGCCAATGGAACTATAAGTAGTGGAGAGGCAAAGCCGTTATTATAGAACACTTAGTATTAGAGCTTTAACTTTAAACCGCCGTTTTTTTATTATTGGTCCATTAAAATCCAGAGCTAAAGGTAATTCACTAGATAATTAGATGCAATTTCAACTTTGTAATACCAACTTCACAAAGAGACAGTCACTATTCATGATATCTTCTATAATATTCATTCATAACGAAATATTTCAATACTACTAGTGAAGTTACGAATCTAGTGATGCTGGAGAGAAGCAGATTGACAAGCATTCTAGATGATAATACTGCTAAGCCCGTCAATTAATTAACAAACTATGCTTCAATTTAGCATTTGGTATAAATTTTGCAAAGATTAGTGAGGATGTAAATGAGAGCAATTCATGTATCTCCACTAATCTTACAATGCCCCTATGCTTCCCTTCTCCAGGAAGCAGATTATTTATATGAAAAAAATATTTTAGAGTTACTTAGTTTGAAAAGGTGTAAAATGATTTAGTCATAAGTCTGGTGGTAATAGCCTTGATTATTATGCTAGCGATACTTAAGGTAGAACAAAAGGATGCACAAGATAAAATAATAATAATTACGCTTAATGAAAATAAGTCTTGGGAACTTATCAGATTTTGTCCTTTTTTTGGCTAATTGAATTTTTTTTACCAATGAACTACTAATAGCAACCCGTAGGAGCTAAACCAAAATGCTTGAGAACATAAATCTATTCGGTGGTTATGGATTGGTTTTGAGTGTAGCCATTTTATTCGGAACCATGAAGGCTGTTATTTTCTATCGTTTCAAAACTAACCAAAGTCACTGAAAATGTCTTATGTTCTTTGTTCAGCAAGTGTTAATTATACAGCGAATTTTCCTAACTATGCTGATAGAAATGACCTGTAGAAACCGTTGTAATAAAAGTTCTTCAGAGTATTTAGAAGGAGCAAAATATTGCAGCATTTGTAGAAAGTTTATACGAACCGAAAACACATACTGTTTTTGCTGTGAATATAGGCTCGGTGATTACACAGAGCAAGAAAAGCATCGGAAGATTTCTTACTTCAATCTGAGATGAATCTGATGATAACTGTAGTTCGGAGTTAAGTCATTTATTTTTTATTGCCTACTAAATATTGGTCATCATCTGATCTGAGTGAGACTCAGAGTGTCAAATTCGAGCCGTATTTTAAAGTAAATACTATGCGGGTCTCTACTTGAGTAAACAGTGAATACTAGGTCTTCCTGATTAAATTTTCTAATTCTATCTGGATTTTTATACTTCCAGTTAAGCCATTGTTTGAGATAATAGGTTGCTTCTTGAGAAATATAAATATCTCTTCCTACCCTGGTTTTAGAAAGTTCTTTCCTAATGTGAACCGTTGTCGGCATTGTCGAAAAATCTAAATCCATATTCCGTAGGCAAGAGCTTCGCCAATTATCATACCGCCGCTTGCAAGCACAAGTAAGAGAATCTTAAGCCTCCGACTATTACAAGACAAAAGCATTGTGCGAATATCCGATGCGTCTAAAGGTTCCTCATCCTCACGATAAAGTTTTGGTAACCTTACCTTTCTTCTGAACTTAGAAGGTATTACATCAATGTCGTAATACGCAAAGTATGAACGTGCGGCTGTTATGTATAATAGTATTGATTTTGGTGTTAATCCGACTCTTGTCTCCATGAGATAAGAAACAAACCCTTCAAGCAGCTCGTAAACGTTCTCCTTGTTTTTTACAAGTGCTTGTAATATAGTTTCACAATCGTAATCAAGATATTTATTTGAAACAAAATTAGCAAAATGACATAGCGCACTTGCATAAGACTCCTTGGAACTCTTACTGTTCCTTTCAATGTTTTTAAGAAAACTTTTTGGTTTTGGGAGATTTGCTACGATTGATTTAGTAAGTTTCAATTGATCACTTCATTTATAGTGGGCTATAGGTCCGTGTTCAGACTATCAGAGAACTTGCCCTTTGTACTTAGCACTGAACATAGAATAATTCATCGTCACCAATCATAACAGTACAGATTTTCTTGGTATCCGGAAAAGGTCGCTATTTATTGCTATTGTTACAAGAGATGAAGAATTTCACCATCTTTGCAGTCAGGATCCATTTGAAACTAAACAATCCCTAAAGAATGGCTTTCTGAATGTCAGTATGAGTTAGAATGGGAAGACTTGGAGGTTTCCTGTTATGCTAATGATGATGACAAACCAATAGATCAGTTTAATATTAAAAAGTAAACTAAGATTAATAGTGTGGCGGAATCTCATATTCTAGGCAATTTGCCGAGATGTTACATTTTTCAGGTTTAGTTTCCTTCAGCCTTAGAAGATCTTGTCTCATCCTTCCTTAAGTTATGAATATATTTGTCCTGACATGGAATCAGAGAGATAATGCAGAGCATCATTCCGGAGGGATATTTGCGGCTATTCTGTCCATTATGCATTTTAACCTTTTTGCTTCTGATTCCAGTTATTCCCAGCCCCAATTACACGTATCATTATCTCAATTATGCTGAAGGAGCCTACGTCAAAGCTAAACCAACCTCGGGAGGACCAAGTGTAAATGATCCAAACCTGAAATTAGAAGTCGTGTTTAAGAACAATGGTAAACTTGACACTCCGACGACTAGTATGGCCTTCCTTGCTCCAAATGATATCTTAGTTTTGGAGAAAAATAAGGGCACCGTCCAGCGGATTATAAATGGACAGCTTGAGTCTAAACCACTGCTCCAAGTCCCAGTTGGAAATGAGATTGAATGGGGTATGCTAGGAATTGCAATTTCGAAAAATCAGGGAAAGACGTATGTTTTCCTTTATTACACAGAGGCTAAAAATGGTGGGGGAGGAGTTCTAGGGAACCGGCTCTATAGGTATGAACTCGTAAACGACAAATTGGTAAATCCTCTTCTATTATTGGACTTACCGGCAAGATCACCTCAAAGAGGTCAAGAAAACAATCATGATGGAGGTAAGGTCGAAATCGGCCCAGACCACAATGTATACGTTGTAATTGGAGACGTCGGAGGAAGAAATGGGCAAGTTCAAAACAATGAAGGAGGCAATCCAGTAGATGGCACTAGTGGTATTTTGAGAGTTACACCGGATGGTCAACCAGTAGGAGAAGGCATACTTGGTGATTCTATTCCTCTCAGGTTATACTACGCGTACGGAATACGCAATAGCTTTGGATTTGATTTTGATCCTGTCACCGGTGCTATTTGGGATACAGAGAACGGTGCTGACAATAAAGACGAGTTGAACCTTGTGAAGCCTGGCTTCAACAGTGGATGGAGCCAAGTAATGGGATTTCCACCAAAGCGATTCAATCCTCAGAATGATTTAGTAACCTTCGATGGAAAGGGACAATATAGTGATCCTCAATATGTATGGAAGCAAACCATTGGTCCTACAGCTCTTCAGTTCTTGAATTCAGCAAAATTAGGTAATCAATATGAAAATACAATATTTGTAGGGGATGTAAATAATGGAAATCTCTATAACTTTAAACTAAATTCAGACAGGAGTGGTTTACTTCTTGAAGGACCACTAGCAGATCATATGGCAAATACGCCAGATGAGGAACAAAGTATAACATTTGGACAGGGATTCGGAGTAATTACTGATATAAAAGCAAGTCCTGACGGTTATCTCTATATATTGGGATATGATGGAACAATATACAAAATAACTTAGATCTGGTAACTAATGAATTTTTAAACACCGTTAGAGGGTAAATGAATTGAAATTTTTCAGGCTTCTTTCCATTTATATTTCGAGCAAATCATTCAGAGCCTAAATGAAATTAAATTATTAATATTTTTGAGAATGGAATGAAGTTATCTTAGTTACTTGAGGAAACATAGATTGGAAAGGAGAAAATAATCACCGACTGTATTAATCGTATGTTTTGGATTAGTAGAAGTCAGGTTGTTAGTCTAATTGATTATTACGGATCGCTTGAAGAATGATTCATCTGCCTTATATTTGAGGAGCGAAGGTTAAATGATATTAATTAAAACAGTATATGATAACATTGGAGGATTCTCTGACTTACCACATGGCAGATTCACTTTATAAGCGTAGGACGAACCTATTTTTTGCCTCTTCTCTATTTGTTTTATTCTTCACCGTAGCCATATTCACGATATGGATTCAGAAATCCCATGCTATAGATGACCATAAGGAGGTCTCTGTTATTTACGCTGGTTCTTTGGTAAAGATCATGAAGGATGATTTAGGGCCCTCATTTCACAATCAAACTGGATATAATTTTGTAGGAGAAGGCAAAGGTTCGGTCCAGATTTCAAATTTGATAATTGATGGATTCAGAAAACCTGATATTTTTATCAGTGCAGATACGCTGCCTATATTGAAAATAATTAATCATGACCCCCCTCTCGCAAAATGGCTTGTCAAGTTTGCATCTGCCGAACTAGTGATTGCTTTCAACCCGAAGAGTCCTTTTGTACCTGAACTTGAAAAAGCTGCGTCGGGTAAAACATCGTGGTACAATGTCCTTGAAGAAAAGGGATTCAAATTTAGAAGGACCGACCCTGAACTCGATCCTAAAGGATACTATACTGTAATAGCCGCAAAACTTGCAAATATTTACTATAATGATTCGACAATAAAAAACAAAATCCTTGGTGACGATAGAAATCCAGTACAGATTTTTCCTGAGGAAGTTCTTAGGTCCATATTGGAATCTGGACAGATTGACGCCATCGCTGCGTATAAACATGAAGCAATATCTAGAGGGCTTCCTTACATTACTTTGCCCCCTCAAATAAATTTGGGCGATCCAAAATATTCGAATTTCTATAATCAAGCATCCTACATTCTTAATTCAAATCAAACTATCACCGGTAATCCAATATACTTCACTTATACGGTTCCCACCACCGTCAGAAACACAGACGGTGCTATATCATTTGCAAATTTCCTAATTTCACCACAAGGGAAAATCGTACTCAGTAAAATGGGATTGAACCCTGTCAAAGCAACAACGCAAGGAGATTTCAAATCCATTCCTTTTGGAATAAGATCTTTGATCCGATAATGACTCTGTAGTGATGATACTTAAATATGGTCACATCTGGTAAATTATTCCAACAAGGAAAGCATGTTTCAGGATTTAGTCTTACCGTATCTATTCTATTGGGACTCCTTGTCCTTTACATTTCTTATCCCTTATTTGGTTTGGCTTACATTGGTGGATTTATTAACCTTGCCGAATCGCTAACAAGACCTGAAATCATTAATGCTTTCCTCTTAAGCCTAGGAACGGCAACCATTTCAACCTTTATCCTGTCCATTTTCGGAATCCCTCTTTCTTACGCATTAGCCAGATTTCATTTCAAATGGAAATTCCTACTCCGACTAGTAGTGATACTTCCACTGATTCTTCCACCGTTGGCTAGTGGTACAATGTTATTGGGAGTATTTGGGCCCTATTCATTTATTGGACGACTTATTCCTATTGACTTCACTCAATCTATTCTGGGAATTATAATAGCACAGACCTATGTTGCCTCCCCATTCATAATTCTTCCTAGTCAGGCCGCATTCGAAGCAGTACCTGAAAAATATGAAACAATAGCAAGAGTATTAGGGAAAAAGAAATCCACAGTATTCTTTAAAGTATCTTTACCACTAGCTAAGACTGGAATACTTATTGGACTGCTAATGGCTTGGATTAGATCGATAGGTGAACTGGGTGCCACCCTCATGATGGCATATAATCCCCATACAATATCTATTCAGATCTTTGAGGAT
>DASWDL010000286.1:0-2192 GCA_036395315.1 Nitrososphaeraceae archaeon | reverse complement strand
ATCCACGTTCTGCCGAAGTAATATCGGAGGAAATTCCTAATGGTAAGGTCTTGATATTGAGTCCTATAGAGGGAATCAACGATACAGAACAGAAAGCCGGTATAGGTTATCTTGACAAGATGAATGAAGATATTAACAACTTGAAGATAGGTCTACAATGCCAGCTGAAATAGTCTCGGTCGAAAACCTATCTTTCGGATACGACTCTTCTCTCTCATTGGATAAAGTTTCTTTTAAAGTAAACGTAGGAGATTTCCTGGGAATAGTTGGTCCCAACGGAGCAGGTAAAACTACTCTTTTTCGATGCATTTTACGAGTGCTTGGCGGATATAAGGGAACGATAAGATTATTTGGTCAAGACATTAAATCTAACAAAGATTATTTAAAGAGGGTGGGGTATATCCCACAGAAGAGATCCATAGAACAGGAATTTCCAGTCACTGTTCAAGAGGTGGTCTCCTTCGGTTTGATTGGTCTACGAGACTCTGCTAACTCTATATTATCTGCAATTACCGATGTTGGACTAGCTGAATATAAAAATAAAAGGATTGGGGACTTATCTGGTGGCCAGCTTCAGAGAGTGTTGATAGCAAAGTCTCTAGTAAGTAATCCTGATTTGCTGATACTTGATGAGCCTACTACAGCTATTGATACAGAGTCAGAAAAGAAATTTTATTCGATACTCTCAGAACTTAACGAGAAGAGGAAGAAGACCATTATATTGTCTTCCCATGATCTGGATGCGATTAAACAATTAGCAAATAAAGTAGCATGTGTTAATAAAAGGCTCTTCTTCCATGGTGATGTTCATGAATTCTTTGATAATGAAAAATTGATGATGTCAGCATATTTGGAATCAAGTATGCAAGCACATATGCATTCACATTTTGACGCTGATGATAATAGTGACAAAAAAGTCGATACCAATGGCGTTTGAAATTCTTACTTTTGGATTCATGCAGCGTGCCTTGATTTCTGGAATTGTCATTGCAATAATATGTTCAATTATTGGCCTATTCTTGGTACTGAAAAGACATTCATTATTTGGTGACGCAATGTCTCACGTAGCCTTTGGCGGTATTGCTATTGGATTATATACAAATGTGTATCCATTATGGACCGCTTTCATTGTGTCGGTGCTAGCGGCATTGGGAATGACCAAGTTACGCGAAGTTACAAAAATACCTGCCGATTCTGCAGTTGCAGTTCTACTATCTTCGGGTTTAGCAATAGGAATTGTATTAATTAGTCTCTCTGGAGGATTCACTCTTGACTTGTTCAGCTTTCTTTTCGGGAGCATTCTTCTTGTAAGTGTTCAGGATTTGAGCATGATCTTGATTGTAAGCGGATCAGTGCTAGTAACAATGTCATTAATTTATAAAAAACTAACATATGTTACCTTTGATGAAGAGCAAGCCGCTGTTGGAGGTCTGAGTGTAAGGAACATTAATTACCTGTTTATAGTTATTGCCAGCATCACAGTCATTGCCTCGATAAGGTTGGTAGGCGTCCTACTAATATCATCTCTTATAGTGCTCCCAAATATCACTGCTATCGCAATGGGCAAAGGGTTCAAGAAAACTGCGTTTATCTCATGTTGCATATCTGTTAGTTCTGTAATTGTTGGCATAATTGTATCTTACATTGTTAACATTGCACCTAGTGGTGCTGTAGTCCTAACGGAAACATTGATATTACTTGTTATCCTCTCTGGAAGATATATAATAAAGAAGACTCGGCAATCAGAGTTAGAAATTGGAAGTAGAACTGAATCACGAAAATAATATCAGGGTTAAATTTACACCATTCTAATACGATAAATCAGTGTAGGACTACTGTTGTTGCTAAAACATTACTGAACTCATATCTATTTTCTCATACCAAATGTAAGTTAGAATCAATTCCATTGGAAATGCTACGACTACTAGGTCATGAAATTAGTAATATATATTATGTTTACCTGAACAAACACAATGACAAAAGAAATAGACGAAAGAGGAAATTACGTAGAAGCAGCCCGTGTTAGTGAATATGGTGATAAACAGATGAAACACTTTGAGATAAATGGAAAGGAAATCGTTATTGCCAATGTTGGTGGTAAGTTCTATGCTTTTTCTGATAGGTGCGGTCATATGAATGCAAGATTTTCCCACGGGAGTATTGATAAAAATGTTGTAACTTGTCCATTCCAC
>DASWDL010000285.1:0-4122 GCA_036395315.1 Nitrososphaeraceae archaeon | reverse complement strand
CTATACCGAAAAAAGCTCTATGCTTAGTTCATTCACCCATTTCTATTTGCTTGAACTTAAGATTGCTCCGGGTTATCATTATTTCTAGTATGATATATACGAAGGATTCCCTAAAAAAGGATATGCCAGTACTTCAGGGCTGTACCCAACTATAGCTTGGGTATAATTTTGTGCGCACTAAGAATTTTTGAATTTCGTAATCTTGGCATATTTAAATAACTTGGTTTCGATTTTAACAAGGACTCCCATTCTAACATTAAAGTAAATAGAGTAAGCCTAAAATTAAAGCACATAGAGTAAGCCTAAAATTGTAATTCTATAGAATATGCCACAAGCTCAATCTTTAAGGAAAACAGCCAGGCATCCGCAGTACGATATCAATCCCTTGTTACTCCACAGATGGTCACCCAGAGCCATGTCAGGCGAAGAAATTTCTGATACGGAATTAATGCGTCTATTCGAGGCGGCTAGATGGGCACCATCATCATACAATGGTCAGCCATGGAGATTTATTTATGCTAAAAGAAATACCGAACACTGGGATAAAATTTTCAACCTGATGGTTGATTTCAATAAATCTTGGGCAAAAAATGCTGCAGTTCTCCTAGTTATAATATCAAGAAAAAATTTTGAACAGGATGAAAAACCATCTGTAACCCACCAATTTGATGCTGGTGCTGCTTGGGAAAATTTAGCTTTACAAGGCGAAACACAAGGATTGGTAACACACGGGATGCAGGGATTTGATTATGAAAAAGCTAGACGAGACCTTTCAGTTCCAGATGCATTTGATGTTATGGCGATGGTAGCAATAGGTAAACCGGCACCAAAGGAAATCCTACCCCCTGAGGTTCAGAAAAGAGAACAGGCGTCTGATAGAAAGCCGTTATCCGAAATAATAATGGAAGGGCAGTTTAGAGGGCAGGATGTCAGGTAACTAATTGCAGACGGCTGTTAGCGTTTGACTATGAGGCTATTATGAGTTAATGACCCCGATACATGGGCCCCTGAAATACTGCCTGTACAATTACCTACGGAATAATCAGGAGAGAGTAAACAGGGGAGAATTATGATAATCTGAACGCTATTAACTAATTCACTGTTCACGCGTTACAAAAGCTTTAAGGTAGCTGAGTATGATGCGACTCATATAATTTCTTATGGAGACAATATCAATTCGGGCATAAAGCCCTTTTAGAGGGATAAGTTAAGTGGAGCGAGGATAAGTTCGATGCTCAACGCTTCCAGGAATTACATTTAGAGAAGGTAGACAGGCTAGCCTATTCTCTATAGAAATCAAGTATCTCTGCAATAGCAGCATCTTCTTCGCTCTTACCTACTTGACCTTTTGTTCTCATCTGTTATTTATATCTGGTAAAGTCCATGGGAGTTAAAGCGCCTACGGCCTTCCGAGTATTCTTGTCAATAACTAGCAGATGTCTAATCTTATTCTTTAAAAAAAGTTCTGCTGCTTTCTCAGGGGCTGGATCAGAATCAATCGTAATTGGCGAAGATGACATTATCTCCGATACTCGTAAAGTGCTGCAATTCAATTCTTCCCGAGAACATCCCTTCCTAACTATATCTCTCTCTGTTATAAGTCCTATAGGTATCTTGTTCATGTCAACTACAACAAGTGAGCTCACATTCTTTTCTGTCATCTTCTTGACAGCTTCCTGAAGAGAATCAGTCATTGAAGCATATTCCAAATTTTGGCTCATGAACTCTTCGATTTTCATATTCCGACGTCACCCACTATACAGGCGCATGAAGAATATAATAACTGTCGCCTCAGACAATTTCCGTCTATAGATGAAAGTAGCGAGACGTTCAAGTTCGTCTGCTATACCTAATTTCGTCGTGTAAACACGTAATCGTTGAATCGTTGATGAATTGTCTCAGTTTAGTATGCCAATAGGAGAATGTAAGGATTTACCACTTGCTAGTGACAGCCGCAGAAGCATGCCCCATCGCTTGCAGGTTCAAATGATAGACAATTGTGTTTACAGTCGGGACAAATCAATTGCTGGACCGATTGGATGGAATCAGACTACGACATATATTTTGACAATACGCTGCTGACCGTTCTTGGTGGTAGTGGAGCTACCCATCATTTCTACTCGTTCTTCTGGTGGTAGATAATGGTGAGTATTTTGCAGCAGATTAAAAATTATAAATTAAATCTCTGGTGGGTATTGAAGCTAGATGTAGGTATGCGCTTCCCACCAGAGTATCTGTTATTCCATGTCTCTAACAATATTATGGACAAAAATTATTTAAGACTCGATCCAGTCATAGGATATTCTATATTTGACATTATCGACCTTTCTTTTACTTCTAAGTTGGACACCACAACAGAAGCAATAGTTTTCTTGAGTCATAAAGAATTTTGAACATAGACTGCAATACTTTTTTCCATCCGAATAACCAACTTTGACGGAAGGTAGTCTTTCGCATTGGTTAGTGCATATGAAAGTCATCCCATTTACCACAACATTCTTTGAATATCAGAGTTCATAGAGTAAAACACCTGCTATTGAAAGACAGACTAATCCAACACCTAGGAAAATAATTTTCCTTTTGTTCATTTACTCTTTTAGCCACCAATGCTCTAACTACCAAATGCTAACTTCAGGCTAGTTAGGACGACAATTAATATTGCTGAAAAGATTGCTATTTCTATGAATTTACTCATTTATCTATCAACTGAAAGTTCTCTCACCATTGAACTATAAATCCGAAATTGGTATAGGTCTTCTAATCCCATTTGCATCAAGTCTATGAATACTCTTTGGACTTTACGGTATGCTACTATTTCGTTAGTTATTACTTTCTTTTTCCCTAGAACTTCAATAGTTTGAAAGAACTTAATTACAGATTCCAATAGTGTTTCCATTTGTTCAGTATTCATTTCCTCAATTCTCACCCTACTTAAACACGTCATAAGAATTGCTCCAGATTGCCTTTCTTAACTGAAGGAATGACTAAATTTATCAAAGCAGGAGTCGTCTGAATCGAATCTAAGTACCGTTACACACTATCTTACGGCATGCTGGTGTTTGTCTAGCATACTCAGCGAAATGCCCCTCTTTAGGTAAGCTTCTATACGATCCGAGGATCTACGCATGGTTCGACAAAAGAACTACAAAAAAACTAATAACTAACTTACTAAGCCATTAGTCCTTGTGCTCTTATCTTTAACCCATTTCTTCTTATGTCTTGCGTTTAAAGTATTTGCGATCGCCAACAATACGGTAATTAATTCTATAAATATTAGAGAGACTGAAAGAAACCAAATAATACCTAAAGCCATACTAAGCTAGACACATGCGCTATACAAAAATCTAACGCTTTCTTTACTTATTGCTGCTTAAAGTCTTATAAATTATAAAGACACGTCGGGAAGCTCATCTAGCGTCAGCGGCACACCTAGATAGAAGGCGTCTGGCTCGCATATCGACTTGGCAGACGATAGTACTCACCGGACACCTTCAATTCTGATTGTAACAATTGATTAAATAACTCTAATGGTATATTCTTCGTAGTTTGGCTGCTTTCGGTCGACCTTGAGACAATTCCCTAGGGAGACATTCGGCAGCCAGTCAAAAATAACCTGAAGGCAAGCCAAGAACTGATTTATACTTTGAATATGATATGTTGTTACTGGCTGTCTGGGACTAATCTTCCCGCGCTCAGAGAATTTGCAGCCAGTACCGTCCGAAACCATTAGAATTTTTTTAAATAATCCTTAACTAATCATTCATATGAAAGTGTACGCAGTTTCCGAGTTCGAACCTATGGCATCTACGGAGATCGAAAAGGTATTTGATTCTAAAGAGAAGGCTTTTAATTTCATCAAGTCATCAATAGCATCATAACCAAATGGGATGAGGAGCCAGGTAGCGACCTTTTTATTACTTGTAGAGATTAAATTCAAAGTAGACGACAGGCGGTCTTTGTACCATCAATGGAAGGTTCAAGCATGGGATGTGGAGTAATTGCTTTGGAATTATACACTTTCAGATTTCTTAAATGTCGGATCAAAGCACAAGTCTTACAAGACAAAGTTACGTTAGGAAGAGGCAATAACTTTGAATCTGTGGAAGTCTGCAAATCTCTTTT
>DASWDL010000284.1:0-8118 GCA_036395315.1 Nitrososphaeraceae archaeon | reverse complement strand
ACTATTTCGTCAGCAATATAATCTCGCATACCTTGACCTTGTTTGTTGTTACATGCATCGTAAAACCTATTTACAACTTCAAGTGCGCTTTCCACAGAGTTTGAAATAATTACAATGTAATAAATTAGTAGGTAATGAGCTTGTAAGTAAGTTAACCATTGTTAAGTTGTATTTCGAATCACAGTGTAGAAGGATTCCTTCCACAAACTCTCTGAAAACTTCTAGCTTTTCCGTCTAAAAATATTTCGGGGACATGTTTCATAGAAAAAGCAGCCATCTGCTAGTTACATTGGTCTTGGATGGTTTATACAGACCAATCTAGGTACAGAAGTTATACAGCATGCCGGTGGTATAGATGGTTATAGTACCCTTATTGGATTTTGACACAACCATCTTTTTTTGAAATAAATTTGACACAATTTTTGTCAAGTAGTTTGCTGGAAATTTTTAGTCTCTATTTTAGCAGTTAAAAAGTTTTTCAGCGAGGTTAATGGTAATTACTGTTACCATTGTTGCATTTATACAATAATTAAATTTTGGGTATAATGTAAAATATGAAGTGACTAATCTTCCTAGGGTTTCAGATAATTTCTCGACTTTCTATTTAACTGTTCTAACTTTACTAATGCTTTAGTCAGAACTACACCAGCAATAAACCCACCTATATGATCTGTAAACGCTATAGGAAGTGTACTTATAGAATCCACTACTGCAAATAGAATTTGAACCACTAACCAATAATAGGCCCTCGTATTACCAGTAGCAGCGGCTATTCCTAGTACTCCAGAAATAGCTCCCGATGCACCAATTAATACCACATTTCCACTATGCAAAATACTTGGTGCATGTTCATAAAAATAACGCATCTATGGGATTGGACGTCAGTTCCGTTTACAAGCGACGAAAGCTAGTGGACATAAATATAGTTACTGATCTCGATGAGGCTAGTATTACTCATCTATATCTTAATACAATTCCATTTATTGGTTCGACTCGGTAATTATATCATGCATCCTATTTCTCTTTAGTTCAGCCCCCCACTTGTCTTTTGATTTGCCGCTCGGTCTGGAACTGTTTTATAAATAGAGGTATATCATGCCTTCGTATTTCAATTCCTCTCATGACAGGTAGGCCATCATACGTGAATCCAAAATAATGTTTGAGTGCTTCCATCGGCACGATGAATGCGTGTTGATTGAAACGTGTCGGCATGGATATGTATCAATTGTGCCTAAAGATAGAATTCCTAACCGATATTAATGCCAATAGCTACAAATCACTATGAAAAAGCTTGAAGGAAAAGTTGCTGTCATAACCGGTGGAAGCAGCGGGATAGGTCTAGCTACGGCACAACGATTCGTTGATGAGGGTGCACATGTTTTCATTACAGGTCGCCGTCCAAAGGAGCTTGATGAGGCAATCAAGCAGATTGATAAGAATGTTACCGGTGTTCAAGGAGATGTGTCAAAGCTTGATGATCTTGATAGGTTGTATGATAAAGTCAAGGGACTAAAAGGTAAGATAGATGTCCTATTCGCTAATGCCGGCATAATGGATTTATTTACATTGGAATCAGTTTCTGAAGCCTACTTTGACAGAACATTCGGTGTAAATGTCAAGGGTATTTTCTTCACCGTTCAGAAATTACTTCCGTTGTTTAATGAAGGCGGTTCGATAGTATTGACAGGATCTGTCGCAGGATCTAAGGGCGTAGAAGGGTTAAGTGTTTACGGCGCAACAAAAGCTGCTGTCCGGTCATTGGCACGTTCATTTACTGTGGAGCTTAAAAACCGCAAGATTCGAGTGAATGTCGTCAGTCCCGGACGGATCGATACGCCTGCTGGCAGCGCTGCAATTAGTGGATTACAAGCAGGTGAAGAACAAGTCAAGGTAGGTCTTGTGAACACAATCCCGCTGGGACGAATGGGAACTCCCGATGAGGTAGCTAAAGCTGTATTGTTCTTGGCATCCGATGATAGCAGTTTTATCACCGGTATCGAATTGTTCGTTGATGGAGGTAGGGCACAGGTCTAACGTCCAGTATTATCGGTATAATCCTTCTGCCAGCTTAACATTCAATCATAATCTATTATTTTTATGTCCGCATATTGTTACTAATTATAGCTATTGTGATCTTAAATGCATACGAAATAATAATAAACAAAAAGCAGAAAATTTGATTGAAGATATCAATTTTGATTCTCCATTCAATAATACTTTCAGTTTGGGAACACCTTTTCTAGTTGATCATGATAATACAACAGGAATAAAACCAATCGGTATTAGAACTACAGATATGTATCGCTTAAAAAATTAGAATCGCGATGCTGTGGATGGCGTATAATATCCAGTATAACCTGACCCAAACATGCTCCTGCCATTAAGCCAATAAGTACAACAGGTATCACCCCGTTTCTCAGAATAGTACTAATTATGAGTACGACCACGGCCGTTGCTATACTGCATATACCTTCCCTATATTTTTGTACTCGTTTCAAATCAATTAGTTGAGGATTAGTATTTGCTGAGGTTACTTGTATCACACCCAAAGCAAGCAGGCAAATAGATGTAGAGATACACATGAGCCATATATCAGAAATTGGTAAAACCGAGGTCTGATTACTTAAGACTAGATGTTCCACACCAACACCCAATGCCGTAAACCCAATTATCAAGGGAAAATGGATGTATAACCAAGTAACATATGCTCCTAATTTCTTGTTCTCCTGAAGCGCCTTAATTTCTGAGCCGTCCACAGTTTCAAAATATATCCACCATAAGCTAAAGGCTATTGTCAGTCCGAGCGCAGCCGAAGTCATAGAATAGATTGTCCATTCATGGGTTGCGATCCCATCTACAACTCCCAATATTGCAATCCCCAAAACTATAATTGTAAAGGATCCAAAACGTTCGGGTAAATGTTGTATATGAGGAGCAAATTGAGAAGAAAAGCGTTTAGTGAATAATATTGGTGTGCATATATCAACAATTATACCAATAATCCAGAGAATGAATCTAAAAGGAGAAGGTACGAAAGCAGAGACAAGCCATATTCCCGCTGCAACTGAAAATCCAATGGAATAGCGATTAGTAAGGCTTCGCGCAGCCGGTACGTGTCTTCCTGCACGAATATATTCTATTACCAGAATAGCTCGTGTAGCTGCATAAGATAGAGCAAACCAAGCAGAATTCTTACCTAAACCGTCAGGTATATTTACAGCCATAAAAGCGGCAGCACCAATTTGCAATAGCGTAAGGAATCGATGTGTCATATCATCCGTCCCAAATCTTGTCGCATAAAATGTCACACCAATCCATACCCAGCAAACTGGAATGAAGAGAGCGACAAAACTAAGAAACCCATTTAGAGTAACATCACGATTGAGGTTAATACTCAGTTGGAGTACGACAATTGCAATTATCAAGTCATAAAAGTTTTCTAACCAGGATGCGTGTCGTTCCTTAAAAAATTCCAATTTCTACTTCTAAATGATGTTTTGAATATTTATTATTATGTGAAACCATATTTTGGACTTTGTGCTTGATAACTTTGAGCTTTGCCAGTCATTTGGTATCTAAAAGGATAAAGACTAATCAGGGCCCAATCCATCAATATACAAACTTGTTAGTGTCACCATATAGCCATAGTGATTTTATTTAATGAATTGGTAAGAAGCCTATGCGTTTCGATCAGTAGACTCATGTATTTAATAGACAAATAGGTGTCTATAGGACGTCGTATGCAAAAGCAAAAAGTAGCAATAGTAACAGGCAGCTCTAGAACGGAATTGTATGCAACATTAGTTAGATAAACAAGAGAGATGAGCCCCTATTGAGGAAGAAGTAATAATAGTGATGAGCAAGTAATAATAGTCGCAAAAATGTTGTCTTCTAATGTTCCTTCGGAAAATGCAAAATGGGAGATAAAAGAAGTTCCAACCCCACAACCTAGCGCCAATCAAGTACTCATAAAAATTCATGCAAGTGGCATATGCTATACAGATGTTCACATTACTAAAGGTGGACTGGGAGTAACCGCCGGAGAAATTGTTGCTTTAGGAGAAAGTGTAACAACAAGAAAAGTTGGCGACAGGGTCGGGATCCCTTGGTTACAATCAACATGCGGTAGATGTGAATGGTGTCAGCGTGGTAAATTGTTCTTTTGCCCAAATCAGGTAGCAACTGGGATAAATATTCCTGGAAGTCATGCTGAATATATGGTTGCTTTCGCTGATGCTACTCAATTACTTCCTGATGGATTGTCATACGACCAGGCTGCACCAATTTTCTGTGCTGGATATACTGTATATAGTGGCCTGAGATTTGCACATCCAAAACCTCACGAACGCATCGCAGTCGTCGGAATTGGAGCTCTGGGTCACCTTGGGATTCAATACTCTAAAGCTACTGGATTTGAAACAAATGCTGTCACACATTCAAAAGACAAGGAAGAATTAGCATACAAGCTTGGAGCCGATGTTGTTGTCTCAGACGGAGATATATTGCAAAAAGAATGTGGCACAGATGTGATACTAGCTAAAAGTAGCTCCTACAAGGCAACAGCAGATTCAATTAAGGGTCTCAGACCAGATGGACGTATTATTTTAATGGGAGTCTCAATGACAGAGCCCCTTTCCAATATCTCCAGAAATCTTGTTCAAACGTGGTCACATCATTGGTTCAAGGTGATGACTGAAATATTCGCCTTAGAGGAAATTAGCAGTGCATATGACAAATTAGCCAATGGGAACGTTCGGTTTAAGGCAGTAATACATCCTAGCAATTAAGATGCATGCACCTCTGCAGAAATAGAAATAGAATAGTTAATATTCAATGCAAAAAATAGAGAAATATTTAACTTCGCCGTGGTTGACTCTCGCAATCCTGAGCAGCCTTGGTATCATTGCCATGTCTGCAGAGACCATGGTACTTCCAGCAATTCCAGATATTATTCATGAATTAGCTATATCTTATGAGAATTCATCGTGGATATTAGCTTCGTTACTAGTTATGGGGGCAGTTATGACTCCCATTGCGGGCAAGCTGTCCGATGTTTATGGTAAGAAGAGAGTACTACTGATAATTTTAGGAGTCTATATAATAGGACTCTTATTAGGTTCGCTGGCATTCAATTTTCTTACACTTGTTACTGCTAGGGCCATACAAGGAATAGGAATTTCAATGTTCCCTATAGCTTTCAGTATTCTGAGAGACAAGTTTCCACCGGCTAAGCTTGCAATAGCTCAGGGCATATTTAGTTCCACATTATCTGGAGGTGCGGTAATAGGTTTGATAATTGGTGGAATCATAGTTGATGGTTTTGGATGGCGGGCAACTTTCTTGCTCATTACTCCTATCGCTATAATTCTCTTTTTAATAATTGCTAGGTTTGTTCACGTTGCAAAAGAACAACAATATGTTTCAAATAAGGCCTCTGAATTTTGTTGTAGGTTTACTCATGTAAGGCAAGATATACTATTAACAGAGAATATGACTGTAGCCAATATTAGTAATAATGGTACTACACTAAGCAAGAGTAAGAGTATAGACATAAAGGGAGCAATAACTCTCTCGTTCGTAATAGTCTCATTTTTATTTACCCTTCAATTTTTGGAAAAACCTATCACGTTTAGTAATTTAATGCAAATTGTATTATTTTCAATTGCATCCGTCGTTTCTCTAGCCTTATTTGTAAGGATAGAGCAAAACACAAATTTCCCATTAATTGAATTCAAGATCTTAAAAAATAAGATCATACTTTATTCAAATATAATTAACATGACTGTCGGACTCACTGCGTTAATGGTGGTGTACCAGTCGCTTCCTATCTTGATACGAAGCCATCCTCCAGCTGGATTTGGAGGAGATGCATCAAGTATAGCAAATGTCCAACTGCCATACATGGTAGTGTCGTTGATATTCTCGGTAGCTTCTGGTTTTCTGGTGTCTAGATTCGGGAATCTAAGACCTACTACGGTAGGAACTATTGTTACTACCATAGGTTTCTTTATCCTTTTCTTAAATCATTCTGCAGAAACCTCAATCGCTGCAGTTCTCGTCATAGTGGCTGTCGGATTAGCCTTAATGCAAATTGGTTCGGTAAATGTCGTGCTGACTTCAACCCCAAAACAGTTCAGTGGAATATCGTTAGGAATGAACCTTCTAATATATCTCATAGGATCCTCAGTGGGGCCTGTGATTGCAGGTACGTATATGCAAGCTGATCAGGTAATTACAAATCCATCATTTGGGGTTCCGACTTCTTATCCATCTCCAGAGTCATATAGTATGATTTTTCTTACTGCAACTATAATTTCATTAGCATCAGTAATATTTGCAATTCTTCTCAATAGAAATACACGTACACAGAACCGAGATATCAAGGAACAAGAGGTTCCTACTTAAGAGTAAATGATGATGCTGGAAACCCACTTGGATCAAGCTTTTCGAACGTTCTTGAATTTGACGGGATAAGCTGTTAACAAATTTGAGATTAAAAAGCAAGAATTAAGCTTGACATATAATGGATCAATAGGTTTCAATTGTCTCCATCTCACAAATCCATGGTTGCAAGTATAGATGATCTTACTGAAATTCTCGAGCTTCAAATTAGAGCATATCAAAGTGAGGCAGAAATTTACGATGATTATTCTCTCGCCCCATAATGTCCGATTAGATATTTGAAGCGGCAACGTGAGTAACGGCAAAGGGCAATGAATTCAAGGATCTCCTGATAACCCCTGAAGAGCCTCCCGTACATAGGATCATCGTAAAAAACCCCTTCAATCGCTAAACTAGTATCGAATTCGACGGAATTTCTTTTATACTTTGGACTATTCGTGTAAATCACGGCATTTCATACATTCGATTGGACATCTGTTTAAAACTACAAGTAGAGGATTGCAAGTACTTCAACTTCAAAACCAGATAATTGAGGAATTTTGATGCAATAAATGAGGATAGGAAGAGAAGAATAGCAATTCAGGTCTGATTCTTAGTAATCCTTTTCACCCGACTTGACAGTGTTATTCAAAATCATAAACTTGATAAATCTCCGGTTCCAAAGAGAGCTTTCATAATATTTCTTGGCTTCTTATCTATAAAAACAATCTCAGGTTCATACTTTATACTAAACGAAGCAATCTCTGCCAAGATTCCCCGTACAGCCATACCTTTTTCGGTAGGGGAGTATTCGGTATGTGCTGGCCTGCCGGGAATAACCTTTCTTTTAACCAGACCGTATTCTTCGAGCTCGTGTAGCCTTATCGATAGTGTCTTTGTGTTTATGCCGTCAATAGTATGTAGAAACTGATTAAACCTATTCTGCTTTAGCAATATCATGTTTTTCATTATGTGGAGAGCGTAGCGTTGACCCATTATCTTTAAACTTCTGTCGATAGGACAAACTCTCATTCCCCATTTATCTAGATAATCTTTTAACGCTACGTCATTTTCTCTTCTTATCAATAGTGTTAGTAGGGACCATCCTGCTTAAATCATTACCCCAATACCGTGAAAGTACCGTCTTCGATGAGTGTGAGAAGTATCCAAAATCCTGCTTGCCACGTGCAACCGAAGTAATTGATACTGAAAAAACAAATTGATTTGAAATTTAACTTATCGTACCTGTAGCTTCATCGCGCAAATAATCCTCAATGGCGGATGCTTTTGTTACAGTTGCTGTCGATGGTAACCAATGTGTAACTATGTTACCAAGGAGTAACTTCCATAGTTATATCAAACCAATTGTTAATACTCTCATGAATTTGAAACAAACCATTAGGAATGGATTAATCGTGTTCAGTAGAGGTGCTACCTATTTAAAATGCCAATGAACCCGGATGTTCTGACGACAAGGGCAGCCGATGGAATTGCGGTCATCACACTAGGCAGCGCAAAGCGCATCTATTTCGACGAGGAGATGGGCGACGCGCTTACTGAGGCCCTGGACGGATTCGCGGGAGACGCTAACATTCGCGTTGTCGTCGTAACGGGCGGCGCACCTGGCTATTTTATTCGTCATTTTACGATCGCTGCGCTTATCCGCCTTGCCGAGTCCATGCGCGCCTCCGGTCGCGAGTGGCCCGAAAACGCGACCTACAATGGGGGATTCTTCGA
>DASWDL010000283.1:0-2935 GCA_036395315.1 Nitrososphaeraceae archaeon | reverse complement strand
AGTTTGCGATATTATCCTTTTGGATAATCAGGTGTAGGATATGATACCGATTTCAGTTGCAACGAACTAGTATGTATACTGTAAATTAGACTCAGAATCTTCAGTCTCCTTTTTGGCTTGGCAAAAATCAAAGTCAGACATGCCTTTGTTTTTCCATTCCCATAATAATTTGGCTGTACTTCAGTGTGTCATAGCCGCGATCTTGGAGCTCAACGAACATCTCTTTCTGATCGTTTAGGGATTGTCGTGGATCCTTTGGGTGCAATGCAATTCTAATTAAATCTACGTTGTTGTGCATTAAATTCCTAAAATGTCTCTTATTTCTAGCCACATTGATAATATTCTTTTCCTGGTCACCGTACGAATCCCAGCTTAAGACTTTTGGTACATGTATCTTTTTAAATTTTTTCTGAGTAATAAAAATAAATTTTTCCTGTATTTCAGCCAGTTTAAAATCTAGCTTTTTCAATACCTTAATTGAAATGCAACTCAGTCTCCAACGAGGGGGTACAAACACATTTGTCTTCATACCTATCTCTTGAAATATTTGCAGCCCCGCGCGAATCTCGACTTCGGTGATAGCTCTCGACCTTGTATGAAAATCATCTAGTTGACCATTGGCCTTCTCGTGGTATAAGCCATGTAAAGCCGTCTCTCCTTCGCAGTTCTTGATGTGTTCCACAAATTTAGAAAACCTTGGTAGGTCTTGTTTTTCGTTGAAGAAAGGTACTATTGCTATGTTATAGTTAATTCCCAGATTCTTTAGCGCATCTATAAATTCAAATATTTTTCTCGAATAAATCGGACAGGCATCATGAACAGTAACGATTGCGGCCGGTCGTTTCATAGGAAATCTAAACATAGGTAGCTAAAATATTTGGCCTCGTAAAAAATTATGATGGGTCAGATACGATATATCTAGCTCGGTACGGTACCGTTGGGAGCTAGGACTTTTTCTGTAGTCATGTTAGCAGCATGAGGGGCACTTGCATTCGTGTTGTTAGCATTTGCTCCTGTAATGTTAGCACCCATCGACCTACTTTGATTAGTTTGATTGGTGGAATTTGACATCATTTGGCTAAAAGTACGCGTAACATAGCCGCTCATCACTACGGAAAAAATTACTAATACTACTAAAGCAGTTAGCATTCTTACAGAAGGTAACCTAATTGATTTTTCCATTAAATTTACAGACTCAACATTGCATATATCGATTCCATATTTGATTCAAGGATGGACTACTAATCTCTGCGGGTAAATTTGCGCATCTTCTTTTGTTAGTCTGAACTAAAGTTCGTTATCGTCATAAGACTCTACCAAGTTCTTGGGAAGATAAAATTTGTCTTTATCCAACATTCCCTTCTTAGTCGCCACTGTGTTAGGCATATCGAAAAAATCTCATCTCCCTTATGTTTGGTCGTTTAATAAAGGCTCACCTTCCTAGGTAGGGCTAATTTTGACAGATCTATGTGTAAGCCATCCTACAAATTTCGTCATTATTATAATTTGTCGTTCTTTCAATTATGATGGAATTTGAGGGGCAAGGTCGCCGTCATAACCGGTTCAAGTAGAGGAATTGGAGAAGCAATTGCAAAGGGTTTTGCAAGGGTAGGCTATAGTATTGTAATTAATTCCAGAGATCAAGAAGAGCTGTCTGTTAGCAAAGAAGAAATTTTAAAAAGCAAGGACAACGCTGCAGAGATTGTTACTTTTCCAGGTGATATTAGTCAAGAAGAAGTCTGCATAGGGCTGATTGAAACAGCTGTCCAGGAGTTCGGAAGGATTGACGTTCTGGTAAATAACGCGGGTATCAACGGACCGGAAAAGAAGTCTTCGGACATTTCCTCTAGTGAATGGGATGAAGTTTTAGATATAAATCTCAAGGGGTGCTTTATGTGTAGCCGAGAAGCAATTAAAAAAATGCTGATGCAAAAAGGAAATGGAGGAGATATAGATTATTCAATCATTAACATTTCGTCAGTTCATGAATCGACTCCCATGCCCCTCGCCGCACCTTACTCTGCATCAAAGGGCGGCATGGAAATGTTGACTAAAACTATGGCCCTGGAAGTAGCAGATAAGGGTATTAGAATCAATGCAATAGCCCCAGGAGCGATCGCTACCATGATGAATATCGATATTTTAGAAGACGAAAAGAAAATGAAAGAAGAAGAAAAGAAAATCCCTATGCATAGAATAGGCGAGCCTTCTGAAATAGCTAAAGTGACTGTTTTCCTGGCATCAAGTTCTGCTAGTTATATTACCGGTACTACTGTTTACGTTGACGGAGGATTGACACTCGTATCGTAATGATCCTTAAAAGTTTATACTTTCCCATGCCAATTAATTTCGTGCCAGGAGTACCTAGTCAACGCTTCACCTGTTCCCTGTGTGGTGGGATATTTCACACCCAACAAGCATTTGATTGGCACAAAGACACAGACCACAATGAGGCACATTGCCCGCCAAGACGTGAAAGATAAATTCCAATTAAATTAGTCATTAGACATTGCCCAGAGACTTAAGTTGTATTGGACATAATTGTACTTGATTTGTTCGTCAAGTTGCCCATTGGCGTAAGTGTGCTGCTATTCATATTGCCTGATTGATTAGAAATTAGATTTAGTCCTAATACAACACCAATAGTTGTGCCTGCTGTCAATACCACCAAAAATAAAGATACTATGACCAGAAGCTGATTCATAATGCTATAATAATGATCATCGGTCTTATGTCTTCATCTTTCAATGTAGTAAATTTTTTCTAGCTTTAGTTGTTCGACGAACAACTTGGTGGTCTATCAGGTGATCCAGTAAGCAATACAGAATATGAAAATTTGATCATCTAAGACCTTCCCAATTTTTCTCTATTAATGGTGTATTGAATAATAGTGAATTGTGTTAATCGTGTATTGAATGATCAGCAGCGAATAATT
>DASWDL010000282.1:0-6040 GCA_036395315.1 Nitrososphaeraceae archaeon | reverse complement strand
AAGAACCCTATACGTCAATTCTATTTAACAATTTTCCGGAAGACATTTCATACTCGTGAATTACCAAATGCCCGGTTCTCTCGACGTGTTCTTCTACATCAGAATGAAAAAGAAAATTAGCTCTGCATTCTTCGCAAAGCCATATAGAATTCAACCCGGCAGCATCCACCACCATCGAGATTTGTCTATAATTATATAGAATTTAAACAATATCGAATGAAGTCATATATTTTTGTTTAATTAGAATCTTTTCGTAATAATGATTATTGTATTGTTTTAGTACTACACCACGTACTTTTCATTTTTAACAGCTAATGACAAAAATAAAATAAGGACGGAACACGGAATTCAAATATATGAGCAAGTCTGATCTTTCTAAAGACTGTAAGAATAGAAACCACCTGGAATGCGATGACTGTTTATGTAAATGCCATATACCAGGTACGATGGAAAATTTGGCCAGGAAGATCGCTAAACTCGAGAGACAGGTACCAGGTTTGGGAGAATCCTTATAGATAACTATTATAACAGAGCTCGGCTTCAAGATTTTATTAAACAAAAAATTCTGTAGAGTATGCTATCTGCCATTAACCTTTTTTCGCAGAGTTTCGTTATACTCCTAAAGGTTCTTGCAAATTATGTAGAGTTCACTACTCTCTTGCCTACTAGCTTTTGGCTTACACACTATGACTTTTGTGAAAATGTCCGCTAATTTGTCTTTAAAATCATTCATCATTTCTCCTTCAAATATTTTGAAAACAGCATCGCCCCCTATCCGAAGGATCTTGCTTGCCAGATCAAGGGCGTATATGGAAATCGATACTTGTCTTGCATGATCATAATCCCAAATCCCGCTCACATTCGGAGATAAATCAGACAAAAGTAAATCGAAAGGAGATCTTGCAATTTCCAAGAGTACTTCTGCGAGCTTTGGATCTTCAATATTTCTTCTCAATATGGTGATATTGTCTAACGGTTCAGTAGGATTAATGTCCACACCGATTATTCTAGTATTACTTCTACTATATTTGGACGCAACTTGAAGCCAACCGCCGGGAGAACAACCGATATCTATAATTGTGTTGGAATTGCGGAACAGATTATATCTCTCGTTGAGCTCAATAAGCTTAAAGGCGGACCTACTTCTGTAACCTATCTCTTTAGCAAGGATTCTATATCGATCTTTTCTAGCGTCAGCCAATCTCATATATTGATCCCATTTATACAACGAGAGCAGATTATTATCTGTTCAGAGTTTGAACTCTGTGAGCGACAGACAGCTAACAATATATAAATAAGATGCAGAAGCAATAAGTTTGTTATGCCTATTAGGACCGGTGCGGACTACATTGAGAGTTTAAGAGGGCGAAACTTGAGAGTTTATCTTTTTGGGGAATTAGTTAAAGAGCCGGTAGATCATCCACTGATAAGACCTTCCGTTAATGCCGTTGCTGAAACTTATGACTTGGCTGTTCAGGAGCCTGATATCGCCTCTACGCCATCCAAAATTACAGGGTTAAAGATAAACAGATTTTTACACATAGCGGAAAGCCCCGAAGATTTGGTAAGTCAGAACAGAATGCAGAGAAAGCTCGGGCAGTTGACCGGAACTTGCTTTCAGAGATGCGTAGGGATGGATGCCTTAAATTCTCTTTATTCGACAACCTATGAAATGGATTTGAAATACAATACTGACTATCATAAGAAATTTAAAGAATTTGTAAAGATGGTGCAGTCAGAAAACTTCGTCATTGGCGGGGCAATGACTGATGTCAAAGGTGATCGAAGTCTCACACCTTCCCAGCAGGAGGATCCAGACATGTTTGTTCATATCACTAAGCGAGATAAATCAGGCGTATACATATCTGGAGCAAAGGCACACCAAACTGGTTGTATTAATTCGCATTGGGTCATAGTGATGCCAACTATGCGGCTGCGAGAAGAAGATAAGAATTACGCGATCGTTGGTGCTGTTCCCGCGGATACCAAAGGTATAACATATATCTATGGTAGGCAATCATGTGATACTCGAAGTTCGGAGGGAGGCGAGATAGATGCTGGCAATTCTAAATATTCTGGGCAAGAAGCAATGATGATCTTCGATGATGTCTTTATTCCTAACGAATATATTTTTATGGATGGCGAATACGAATTTGCCTCTATGCTAGTTGAAAGATTTACATGTTATCATAGAAGAAGTTATGTCTGTAAGACCGGACTTGGTGACGTTCTAATAGGGGCCGCAGCAGCTATTGCAGATTACAATGGGGTATCTAATGCGTCTCACATCAAGGACAAGTTGGTTGAAATGACTCACCTCAATGAAACAATTTTTGCTGCCGGAATCGCTTCATCGCATCAAGCACATAAGACCTTATCTGGAAATTATCAAAATGACGATATGTTAGCCAATGTTTGTAAACATAACGTAACAAGGTTTCCGTACGAAATTGGTAGACTGGCTCAGGATATTGCTGGCGGGCTTATGGTAACAATGCCGTCAGAGAAAGACTTCAGAAGTCCTTATACTGGACCCCTTCTTGAGAAATATCTTAAGGGGCGCAAAGGTGTATCTACAGAAAATAGAATGCGTATCCTTCGTTTAATAGAGAATATGACCCTCGGTAGGAACGCTGTCGGATACCTAACTGAGTCAATGCATGGAGCCGGGTCTCCCCAGGCACAAAGAATCCAGATTGCACGACAAATGCAGCTTGGTTACAAAAAGAGACTAGCCAAATTTTTGGCCGGTGTCGACGAGGGAGAATCATCTCAACTTGAGCACGAACAATCAGACTACTTTGACAAGATATTTAGACTGAAATAAGATTAGTCCCTGTCTACCGTCGTGCTACGTAATTAGTTATTCAATTTGATTTATAATACTAATTTACTTCTTCGCTCCAAGCGTTCTATTTTTTAACCTCATATGCTTACTATGGCACTTCCTACATCTTGTGGCAAGAATTGGGTTTTTGCCTCCACAGTTAAAACATATTTTAAAGAATAGAATTCGCCGTTGAGCAATTTGTTTCTTCGAAGGATCTGTTATTGGCACAAATCATCAGATAATAATGGCAAATTTTTACCTTTCTCTAAGGCTGTGCGGTGGAATATGTTGTCAAGCCTACATCGATTAGTTCTACTATATCAAGTTCCAAAGTAATCCATAGAAATCGAAAATTGGTTATATGGCGGCCCGGAAATATGAAGAAAGTATGGATTACAATAATTTTAGAAACATGATTAGAGCATGGCCGAACTTTCCGAGAAAGGGTATAGTCTTTAGGGATATCAATCCCCTATTAAGAGATTCGGAGGGATTAGCGTATATTATCAAAAGACTGTGTCAATTGTTAGAATCGACAGAAATTGACATAGTGGCAGGAATTGAAGCTCGAGGATTCGTTATCGCTTCTTCAGTTGCTATGACTCTGAACAAGGGTCTAGTTCTCATAAGAAAGGCTGGAAAGCTGCCTGGACCTACAATTTCAGAACCATATGATATCGAGTACGGCTCTGCCATAATGGAAGTTCAAAGAGACAGTGTTAAGAGTAACCAAAAAGTCGTCATAGTCGATGACGTAATCGCGACAGGTGGTACGGCAGTAGCCGCAGCAACTCTATTAGAACGACTTGGCGGAATAATCAGTGGATGTGCATTTGTCATAAATCTAAGAAATCTAGGAGGAACAGAAAAACTGGGCGCAAAGGGATTTAAAGTACACTATATTTTGGAATATGAATAGATGATGATCGTGAATCACTCTGCAGAGATAGGCATCATAGGGGGGACTGGTCTATACGATGGCAAACTCCTGTCCGATCCTAAGAAGGTGAGGATTCATACTCCTTATGGCAGTACCTCAGATGATGTAACCATTGGAGAATACGCTGGTAGATCTGTTGCATTTATCCCGAGACATGGGAGCGAGCATACGATCCCGCCACATTTAGTTAATAGTCGGGCAAACATCTGGGCCCTTAAGTCTCT
The DNA here is from genome assembly GCA_036395315.1 of Nitrososphaeraceae archaeon. GTDB lineage: Archaea > Thermoproteota > Nitrososphaeria > Nitrososphaerales > Nitrososphaeraceae > TA-21. Next base: position 2,046 of record DASWDL010000282.1, on the reverse strand, counting down.
AGGCGTTTCGAGAATTCTCGCAGCTTCCGCTGTAGGAAGCCTGAAAGATAATATTAAACCAGGCGATTTAGCAATTTCCGCTCAGTTTGTAGACTTTACTAAACAAAGAGAATATACTTTCTATAACGGACGTCAGGTATGTCACATTTCATGCGCAGATCCATTCTGTTCTGAACTTTGCCAACTTGCATATTCTACAGCAAATTATATAGGATATAAAGTTCATGAAAGTTCAACGTACGTTTGCATTGAGGGCCCAAGATTCTCCACTAGAGCGGAATCAAATTACTTTAGAGAAATTTTACGGGCAGACATAATTGGTATGACTGTCGTTCCAGAATGTGTGTTGTCGAGAGAAGTTGAAATTTGCTATGTCTCGATTGCTACAGTTACTGATTATGATGTTTGGTCAAACGAGCCCGTAACTTCTAAGGAGATAATAAAGGTACTGAAAGAAAATGTCGAGAGGATCTTGAAAATGGTATCGGAGATGATACCAAAAATACCAAAGTCGAGAAACTCTTGTAACTGCAGTAAAGCATTGGAAGGCTCTTTTGTCTAGGGTGGACGCCATTTCATCGCATAATCTGTATTATTTCTTACCCTAGTTCACGATGAATCATAATCTTTGAAATTCAAGTCATTTGGCACAACTATATCTCCTTCTATTAGTTTTCGCTGTATTTCCAACAGAATGGAGTCTGGATCATGACCGTTCTTTCTTAAGGTATTGATGGTTCTTTTGGATAGTCGCAGATGTATATTATGCCCCCCTACCCTTCCGAAGGCTATTGCAGTAAAGCGAAAATCCATTTTATTGATTACAAAGTGACCCATTATCTTACTTGCAACATCGCCCCCCTCTGAATTAGTAACGTATACTGAAATATTGTTTCGTTTCCCTTGACGATCAAAATTTCTAATCATTTATTCAGCTCTCCACCAATTACTTCTACCGTCCTATTTACATTTTCAGAGACTAAAAAGCTCCACCATTCCTCATCTACCAAGTTATAATCGACAGCATTTACGTCTATCTGTCCTTCATCTCCGTCCGTTACAAAACTAACATTTCCGTCTTTGATAATCCTTATCAATTTCCACCGATCTTTTCCAGTTCTTTTTCTACTAACTGCTACTGCCCACTTTTGTCCATGTTCAAGTTTTGGCATTCCGATGTAATCAGCAATTTCGAGAATCCCTAATCGTTTCTCTTCGCAAAACAATTCCTTTGTCAATACACTTCTCCAAATATCTACTGCTCCAATTGTTTTCCCATTCTCATTAATATTAATGACTCCGAAGTAAACTATTTTGTCTCTGAAGTGGTTTTCATTAGTCAAGCGATTTTACCTAACCAAGATTACCTTATTTAGTTCTTGCAGATTCGTAATACCCCTCAAGCAATGCCCCCAATGCGTCAATTTTGGCGTTCTTTCCCCAAGATATTCCCAGTCTTTCACACCGGATTCTGTGGCAATTAACAATAGAGAATCGTGGATGAAAGGTCTCAAATACCATATTATCCAAACTGAAAAGCATTCCATTGTCCACCAAATTATTTACAGCCAATAATATTGTATTTTCTTCTATTCCTAGTTCCATGCACATCTGTGAGATAGTCGATTTTCTATTGCGTATTGTGTATAAAAAAATCAATGCTTGATCTGATGTTAATTCTAACTCTGAAATTAGAAGGTTAATGATTCTGATGGGGTTGTCTGCCATAGTTCTCATAAAATTATAACATTAGAACATTTTTTGGTTTCTGGTGAACTCGTAATCGTCTATGGTTTCTCGTTTCATCCATGTTACATAAATGGATTCGATAAAAATCTGTTAAGGTCGGTCACCTAAATTTTTAGAATACGAGTATACTCAGAGTATCTTTCAAGGATCTCGCTTTTGCTTAACGTTAATAGGCGAGTAACACCGAACTCTTCAATAGCAAAAGAACCCATAACGTTACCATGAATTACTGCCTTTTTTAATTCTCTAGAAGTAAATTTCTTATTTTTGGCTAAATAACCCACGAGTGCCCCCGCA
>DASWDL010000281.1:0-3877 GCA_036395315.1 Nitrososphaeraceae archaeon | reverse complement strand
AAAAATGATTGAGAAACTTCAAAACAAAAAAAAGGTTTTAGACCTAAATTATCTGATTCTTAACAGTAACGGCCACATGGTTCTTATGCCTATTTTTTCTTGGATTTAGAGGATTTCTTAGCAGTCTTTTTCGCAGTCTTTTTCGCAGTCTTTTTCGCAGGTTTAGGAGCTGAACTACTTGGTCCTCCACCTATCTTAAACATTTTTGTACCGCAAACACTACAAGTTCCCTCTGTTGCAGGCCTACCATTTCTCATCGTTATTTGCCTTTCATCATCCATTTTTCTTTTTGCCTTACATTTAACACAGTAACCTTCAGTCGCCAATACCATGATTCAAACCGTGCTTGCATATAAGAATAGCTGTTCACACCCACATTAGGTATTAAATTACTTCGCGCCATTACTTTGTTTGGCGAAAGAATTGTAGGCAAAATATCTATTCTAACACTATAATGTCTGATGCTAATCCTTAAAGTATAATTTCCCAGCTCGTTAATGGAAAGTTAAATTTTTATCCCTTATCCTATATTTCAAAACTTTGGTGAATATTGATATTGTCTACCGGCAATAGTCCTAACGATAGAAATGAATGGACGGAGCTAGTATCTAGCAAGCGTCAATATTCAAAGGAACTTAGAGACTTTAGCGAAAAAATCATCGAAGTTGATAGTACTTCTCGTGATCTTGGTAAGGATATCAGGACAGAAAGGACAAAACTCAAAGAAAGCGTATACAAATTAAATTTTATTAAGGAAAAAATTTCAGTCCTTAATTCAGAACTGTCAAAGATATCTGAGAATCTGTCAAAGTCAAAGGGCTTTCTGACGCTTATGGAGAGCAGACTTCCTAAAGAAGACGAGCAGACTTTACTGGCAGAATTGCTCGAGTCAAAAGCGAAAATTGACAATAATCCCACGCAATCTCAATTCAGAAAAAATGAAACGTTGGAACATTATAAAATGATATCTATGAGTTTAGAAGCTATCAAGGCCGTAAAAATGGTAAAAGAACAAGTATCAAAGTTAAGATCGGACTCCAAGGATTTGAATGATAAAATCATAAAAGCAGATCAAGATGTTTCCAATCTGCAATCGGAGATGTACAAACAGAATAATACGATTGATAATTTGGTATCTTCTAAGACATTGCTTCAGGAAAAAAGACAATCTATAATGAATCAGTATAATCAGACCATTAATCTACTAGAGAAGGTAAACGCGAGACTAGACACTTTAGCAACAGAACGCAAAACTCTTTCGGGATCTCGGCACAGCCAGTCAACATCAAACAAATACAAGATCCTAATGCAGGACTTCAGGGAAAAAGCACAAGAAAAGATCAAGGCGGGCGAAAAGCTAACATTGGATGAACTGAGAGTAGCCCTTGAAGAAGTATGATGAGTCCCCTCTCGCTTATATTTTCAGCATCAACTATATAGTTCGATGTACGACCGGTTCAAGATTCCTCGAATTCTAAAGGATTGTTAAGTTTTTTTCATACCTTTGGCGGCAAGTGAGGCTATTTGGATTTGGTAAATTTACTGAAATTGGAAACTTAGCGTGGTTAATCTTGATTAAAACTTTTTTGTTAATTGTCCTCCAGACTAAGCAGGCTCGATCTTTTTATCTATTAATTTAACAAATTCAGAAAATTGTGAATTACGAAATTACATATTACCAACTATTCGAGAACCTTCCTGGCAAAAATTAAGTAGGTTGTATGCCCTATCATACGCATGGAAGGCCTTGTCATTCCTTCTCTTGCCTCAATATTACGGGTAATAATCTCAATTGCTTCAATATCTGTAAATCCGCCTTTCCTCATCTGAATGGCAGTTTTCTCAATTTGATTTACAGTCGGACAGATGGCCACTACAGACCCACTTAGTTTCAAAGATTTGTGAACTATTTCGAGAACATTCCAAGGATCACCCAAATCAATAACTGCGATGTCCGCATCAACTATCTCGAGACCTTGGTATAAGTCATGTAAATGCATGGTCACAAAGTCTTGAAGTCCAGCTTTTTCGAGGTTTTTTCGAGCTATTTTCATAAACTCCTCGTTTATATCAAACGTGAATATATGACCTTCGGGCTTCACAATACTGGCGAAGAAAGTTGTCAAAGCTGCGCTACCCGTGCCTATTTCTATTACTTTGCAGCCGTTCTTTAATCCAGTCCTTGCTGCGATGAAACCTAAATCCTTTGGATACACGATCTGGGTCTTCCTCTCAGACTTGATTATAAAATCATAGATAGTTGGCTCTAAAAGATATACTGTCTTGTCCTTGTTCGTAACGTATTTGGACCCAAATTCAAGGCCAATTATATCTTTAAAATTGATTACGCCGAGGTGTGTATGTAGCTTATTTGCGTTCGAAACCTTTGTTAACCACGTCTTACCGTGCTGATAGAAAATTAATACATTTCGACCCTCTGAGATTCTCATCGATGTGTCGAAGCAGGGCACAACGATAAAAATCTTACAACCCTGGGTAAACTACTAAGAATGTTTTAATTCATTATTATGATCTGATTTATAACGCAAAGACATGAAACTCGCAGCTCTTTTTTCCGGTGGAAAAGATAGCACATACGCAATTTATAAGATGTTGAAACGCGGTCATGAAGTAGAATGCATTTTGAGCATAGTTCCTAAATCTGAAGACAGCATGCTTTTCCATTATCCAAACATCGAATTAACATCTTATTTAGCTGAGGCCATGGAGATCCCATATGAACGGATGGAATCAAATGACCCTTCATCAGCAAGTGAGACTATTGTCCTTCAATCTGCATTGGGGATGATAAGGCCAAAATATATGATTGATGGGATAGTTCATGGAGGGATATCAAGCCAATATCAAAGGAGTGTATTTGAGAAGGTGTGTAAGCATTTTCAAATTTCGATGTTTTCACCGCTTTGGGGATACAATCCCAGACAGTATATGCACGAATTAATTGACTCCAAGTTTGCTATAATGATAACCGGGGTTGCAAGTCTAGGCTTGAGTTCAAAATGGCTGGGCAGTACGTTAGATAAGAACTCGCTCGCAGAACTAGAATGGCTATCTTCAAAATATGGCTTCAATTTGAATTTCGAAGGGGGTGAGGCAGAAACTATAGTCACAGACTGCCCATTTTTCAAAAAAAAATTAGTGATTAATGAAGGTTCTGTCCGATGGTATGGAGATAGGGGAATATTTGAAATACTGGATGTTAATTTAACTTCTAAGTAGAAAATGTTGGAAAATCTACGTACCAGCCTTAGAACTGCAATCAAGAAAATAGTAGGCGCGTCAGATGTCAACGAGCAGGTTATCGACAGTCTTTGCAAGGATGTTCAAAGGGCCCTTTTGCAGTCTGATGTAGGGGTAAAGCTAGTGGTCGAAATAACTAGGCGGATAAAAGAAAGAGCATTAAACGAATTACCACCAAAAGGATTGTCAAGGAAAGATCATATAGTTTCGATTCTTTATTCAGAACTTTCTAGACTTTTAGGATTTCCCGAGCAAACACTCCACGTTCCTGATGGACATTATGAGGAAAAAAACCCTTCCATTCATGTAATAACTGGTAAAATCAACATCTTTCTAATGGTCGGGATTCAGGGAAGTGGGAAAACAACAGTCACAGCAAAACTCGCTAGATGGTTGACAAAACAAGGATACCGCGTGGCAGTTATCGGTGCTGATACCTGGAGACCCGGTGCCCTTACTCAGCTTAAAATGAACTGCATGAAACTAAATGTTGAAGTTTATGGGGATGAGTCAAGTAAAGATGCAAGTGAGATAGTTCTGAAAGGGTTACACCATTTTGAAAATTCTGGGGTTGATGTGATAATTATTGACACGGCTGGTCGTCATAAGGATGAAC
>DASWDL010000280.1:0-6841 GCA_036395315.1 Nitrososphaeraceae archaeon | reverse complement strand
GCCAAGAAGGGAGTACCAGATAACCTCGAGCTTGTTAGAATTGGCGACAAAAAAATGAACTATCAAGAGCTCTCAAGGATAGTCAAGGAAATTTCTGAGGAATCTAGATCCTCTGAAACAGGATCATTAGAAATAAGTAGAACTGGAGCGACGGTTATTCAACTAGGAAAATATAGGATCGCAATTACAAGAACACCTTTTTCTGATGGATTAGAAATCACTATGGTAAGACCAGTTGCTAAACTTACTCTTGATGATTATGGTTTAAGCGAGAAGCTTGTAGCTCGACTTTCCGAAAGAGCAGAAGGTATAATAATTTCCGGTCCTCCAGGATCGGGAAAAAGCACTCTTGCCAGCAGTCTTGCAGAGTTTTATGTATCAAAACATAATATAGTTAAGACCCTAGAATCTCCAAGAGATTTACAAGTATCCGATGAGGTTACTCAGTACGGCCCGCTCGAAGGTAGCTTTGAGAAGGCGGTAGATATTCTCCTTCTTGTACGCCCAGATTACACAATATTTGATGAAATAAGAAGAAACCAAGATTTTCATGTCTTTGCTGATATGAAACTTGCAGGCGTAGGTATGATAGGTGTGGTTCATGCAAGTTCTCCATTAGACTCAGTTCAGAGATTTATTGGAAAGGTAGAATTAGGGATGATACCTCAGATATTAGATACCATAATTTTTATGAACGGGGGAATGGTTAGAAAAGTTTACGATATAAGGCTAACAGTAAGGGTTCCCCATGGCATGACTGAAGCTGATTTGGCGAGGCCATTGGTTGAAGTAAGAGACTTTGAAACTGGTGACGTTGAGTATGAAATATACACCTACGGTGAAGAAAATATAGTGGTTCCTGTTAAAGATATAGAACAAAAGGCTCAAGACCAGAATGCAATTAGAAAATTAGCCGAGGAAAGGATAAGAGACGTAGTTCGAAGGTTCGATCCTAACGCTGACATAATTATAATTTCGGAGGGCAGGGTAAAGCTAAAAGTTCAAAAAGATGTTATTCCTCGCATAATTGGCAAAGGCGGTTCTACCATTTCTGAATTGGAGGCCGTATTAGGTATAAAAATCGATGTAGAAATGAAGACTCCAGCACTGGGACGGGAAGTTAGTTTTAGCATTAATGAATCTGGAGCGGGACTGGTATTTGGAGTAGATGGCCACGTGTTGGGAAAGAAAGTTGACATATACATTGAGGATGAATTCGTATGCAGCAATCAAGTTGGAAAGAAATCAAGAATAAAGATAGACAAGAGATCAGAAAATGGAAGAAAGTTGCTCAACGCCTTATTAGTCGGACAAAAAATAAAAATCTTCCAGAACCTAAACTCCTAAACGTCTTCAAAATTGCATTTTTAGATAACCGCGTGTGGTGCTCTTCCTAAGTCGTCAAGAATATTAAGCAGCTTTGACTCCTTGGACACAGGAATTTCCAGATGCTAAAAAAATTACCGCTCAAAGTGCATTATAAAATGAAAGGCACAATTTCATTACATTAAGTGCAGGTGGAGACCAATAAGGATCGAGAAGTACTCCACTTTGACACAAGACCTGCAGTTGTACCAGGATAATAATGACGTTGGAGTATAAGTTTCTGAACTATTATCTCTGCATTAAAGCTCAGACATGCAATTTATCTGAATTGCTCTCATAACATTAGTATTTTAATTGCAAATTAGAGAGAATAAGTTAACCTCTGAACAAACCTGCCTTTTAACCTACATTTTCCAAAACGTTACTGGGAAGAAGGACTGATCCTGTAGATTGATCCGTCTTGATATGAAAGGACATAAAGATCCCCATCCGGTCCTGTTTTTATATCAGTGATTCCTGCAAATCCAGTTGCAAGAGTAATAGAATCAAGTTCTTGATTATTATCTACTACTTTGTCGTCAAGCCCAGGCGAATTCAATTTAAATCCATTTCTCATTGTATTCATTTCTAAAAAGTAAAGATTGCCATTTATAATATCGCCCACAAAAACATTATTTGCATACTTCGCACCTAATTTGCTAGAATTTAGAAACTCGATATCAGTGATTCCTATTGGGTCCTTAAAGCTTAGTATTGGATCAGAATATTTTGAACTTGGGAAATTTACGAGTTGGTTCTCAGAAACGCCGCTTTGGGCTATAGGACCCATAACTAATTTCCAACCACTATTAAATCCGGGATTTACAAGATTAATCTCATCGTAAGCGTCCTCGCCATTTTCAGTGTCCCATAAAGTTCCACTAATAGGATCGATTGCCAACCCGAAGCTATTTCTGATTCCGTAGGCGTAATAATGACTCAATGGAGTCGAAGGTGGGTTGTTTGTAGAAAACGGATTACCCTGAGCAGGGCTACCGTCAGTTGGATTCACCCTGAGAATTGTGCCGCTAAAATCAGGATCAGGACCATCTTTGATGTTTTGATCTTTACCATTTCTTTGCATTTCGCCAGTTACGGAATATAGCAAATTATTTCTTCCTGAAACTAGTTTCCCGCCCTGATGATTAGTCCCAGGCCCCGCAGGAAGATCCAAAATCATTTTTTGATTGGTCAAAGTAGTTCCACTTATGTCAAATTTGTAGACCCTATTCTTTGCCCCTCCATCAGATTCAGTAAAATACAAGAAGACATTGTTTCCTATCTTTTCTTCACCTAAGAGTCCCCTTTCGTTTTTATTTACTACGTTCAATGAAAGTACCGACTCTGGTTGTAAAATGCCACCTGAGACAAGTCGTACATTTCCATCCTTCTCTAAAACTAAGATATGATCGGAATCCAAAAAAAGCATGCTTGTAGGAAATGATAATCCTTGAGTTAGCCGTTCGATTTTCAAGGATGAATCCTTAGTGGTGGGCTCGCCAAATACTAGGTTGTTCCCAATTAGAGTAACTAAAGTAAGAGTGACTGCTATAATTGATATGGTTGACTTACACTTCATATAGTTGATTATATCGTTTTGTAATACTTTTATACTTTTGGTTTATAGTATTAGCCGCTAATTACAAAATCGGAACTGGTGAATCAGTCAAATGTCGACATTAAATATGATTGATACTCTTAGTAGATATCAATAATAATTTAGATTTCAGGGGACAAAATACTCTCTATAAGTAATATCGTTCGCAGGTGTTTGGCCAAGTCGGTGACAGTGATTATTCCTACGACTTTGCCTTCCGAAATGATTGGTAGTCTCCTGATTTTATGATTTACCATTCTTTGTACGGCAACATCTACTGTAGTATCAGGACTGGCATAAGTCTGGATCTTGGACATTATTGTCCCCACCTTTATAGATGAAGGTACAATGTCTTTGACGCATATTTTCTTAACAAAATCCCTTTCCGAAATTATCCCTATGGGGACATGTTCTTTTTCTACAATCAAAGAACTTATACCTTTTTCAGTCATTATCCTAGCAGCATCTAGTGCGGTTACACCTTCATCAATAGCAATAACCCCCTTTGTCATGATGTCTTGCACTTGATCGTTCAATAGGTTATCTAATAATGATAGTCAAAATAAATATTGTGAAGTACTTCACGATGGCTACTTAAGCTAAATAAATGCCTTAACTATTAATAAAAGGAACGGAATATCAATTAATCTTAGTTAAATGGCAAAGGTTGGTATAGTTGTGTTTCCCGGCAGTAATTGCGATCATGACATATATCATATATTAAATGATGTTGTTAAACTCGAAACAGAATATGTGTGGCATACTTCTGAGACAGTAGAAAAGTTTGATGCCATCATATTACCAGGGGGCTTCGCTTATGCCGATAGGTTGAGGGCCGGAATTATAGCGGCACGTAGCCCTATAGTCAAACAAATTAAGAAGCTGGCGGAAAGTGGTTTACCTGTCCTTGGAATTTGTAATGGCTTTCAGATTCTTGTAGAGTCTGGCCTGTTGCCAGGGGCACTATTAATGAACAAGGGACTCCAGTTCGTTTGCAGGTGGACTAAAATTGAAGTACTAAATACAACAACGCCATTTACTAAAATGTTCAAGACCGGGGACTTGATAGACATCCCGGTTGCACACGGCGAAGGGCGATATACAATTGATGATGATGCCTACAATGAACTCAATAGAAATAATCAAATTGTACTTAAATATAAAAATGATAACCCTAATGGTTCAATAGATTCAATCGCTGGAATCTGCAATGAAAGTGGGAACGTATTAGGAATTATGCCTCATCCTGAAAGAGCCTCCGAAGAGGTGCTCATACCCCCTGGTCTTGGGAACAATGCGATCCTTATTTTCCATTCACTTTTGGAATTTCTTACGAAACAAAAATCACAGATTTCAAACGTGTGATGCAAAAATGCTAACCTCGCAAGAAAGGAAATATATGATTAAGAATCTCGGACGGAAACCAAATAAGCTTGAATTAGAGATGGCTTCTGCAGAGTGGTCCGAACACTGCTCCTATAAATCATCTAAGAAGCTCCTTAGTTTATTACCAACTAAAGGGAGGAGGGTATTAATAGGCCCCGGATACGATGCTGGCGTACTCGATATAGGTGATGGCAAAGTAATAACAGTACATATAGAAAGCCATAACCATCCTTCTGCAGTTGATCCATACGGAGGCGCTGCTACGGGCGTAGGAGGTGTAATAAGAGACATCGTTTCTATGGGCACTAAACCTATTGCACTCTTGAATGCATTAAGATTTGGACCTATAGAAGCCGATGATCCTTCATCCAAGGCAAAATGGCTTTTTAAAAATGTCGTAAAAGGAATTGCTGACTACGGGAATTGCCTAGGAATTCCTACCGTAGGAGGTGAATTAGAATTTGATAATTCCTTCGATCAATATTGTCTAGTAGATGTCGCTGCAATCGGCTTGGGGCTAAGAAAAGATGTAATTTCGAACACAGCAAATGTTGGCGATTTGATAATACTTGCAGGAAATCGTACTGGGCGTGATGGTATCAGAGGTGCGTCCTTTGCCTCCAAATTGTTACGGGAAGATCGGTCTGCGGTTCAGATTCCCGATCCCTTTTTGGAGAAACTTCTAATTGACGCCATTTTGGAAGCGGTAAAGACTCGGTGTATTAATGCGATCAAGGATTTGGGGGGTGGTGGTTTAGCTTGTTGCCTCTCAGAGTTATCAAATACTTTGGGACTAGGATTCGAAATTGAATTGTCATTAGTCCACAAGAAGATTCCTTCCTTAACCCCGGAAGAAATTATGATTTCTGAATCCCAAGAGCGAATGGTATTTGTAGTTTCCGAAGAAAAATTTGCCGACTTCGCAGAGATATTTGACCGGTTCTACATTCCTTATTCTGTTGTAGGGAAAGTAAAAAATAACAAGGATCTTGTGATATTTTTTAATGGTAAATGCACTGCAAAAATTAGATCTAGTCTACTCGCAAATGCACCTCTGGCCCATCGAAAGGCTGTGAAACCCCTATACTTAAGGAGACGAGAAAAGAATTCTGTGACTCCCCCTCTTATTGAGAATTATGAGCAGACGATTTTACGTTTATTGTCTAATCACAATATTGCTAGCAAGAGATGGGTATATCAGCAATATGATCATGAGGTGGGGCTAAGAACTGTTATTAAACCAGGAGAATCGGATGCGGCAGTTTTGAGGATCGACAACAATAGGTTCATTTCCGTCAAGCTAGATGGAAATTCGAAACACTGTTACTTGGAGCCATATCAAGGAACGCTGGGTTGCTTATCTGAAGCTTGTAGAAATATTAGATGTACTGGTGCTGCTCCAATAGGGATAATTGACCATTTACAGTTTGGTAACCCAGAAAATCCGGGGATCTATTGGACTTTCAAGAAAAGCATAGAAGCAATAAAGCAATTTTGCAACTTTTTCTCGATCCCTGTTATTGGAGGCAAGGTAAGTTTCTATAATGAGACAAATAAAGGTACAATTAAGCCTACACCTGTAATCGGTGCGATAGGATTAATTGAAGGGAGGTCAAAATTTGTCAAATCAAAGTTAAGTCCCAAAGACTCAATTTTCATTATAGGTCCTACATATGAAGAAATGGGGGGCAGCGAATATTTTGAGAATTATCATCATAACATGGGCGGGAGGGTCCCTAAAGTTCATTTAGACAAGGACCTAATTCACGGTAATATAATTTTAAAATTGATAGGATCTAATGTAACAAATTGTGTCCACGACTGTTCTAACGGGGGACTGGCGATATCATTGGCAGAATTAGCTCTAAACTCCGGCACAGGGATTTCTGTGAATTTGGAGAGAATTCCAAACAATTGTTCGAGATTAGATTTCTTGATGTTTTCGGAAACTCATTCGAGGTACTTGTTTGCTACCAGAAAACCATCAGAAGCAATCGAATTACTTCGTAGACAGGGTTGTACTTACGCCGAGATAGGATATGCATTAGATTATAACTCGCAAATTCAGCTTAGAAGTTCTAACAAAATGATTGCTGAAATTTCCTTGGATGATGCCCATCGAAGTTATGGAAATCTTAATGTCGTTATGGATGGGAAAGGTGAATGTTAATATTACCTTTGCAAGTCGTTTACAAGTAAATCTTAAAGTGATCCTCCTAACCAAGTATCTATTGTAGTCAAGATGGTTCACGAGAATTGTGGAGTTGTCGGTGTATTTTCCTTGGGGGGCCATAATGTGATCCCGTATATAATAGATTCACTCAGATCGTTACAACATAGGGGACAAGAATCTTGGGGTTTTGCAGTTCCCTCAAAGCCACCTTTCAAAAGTCTCGGCCTTGTAGCTTCTTCCGCTAGGTTATTCAAGGGTATTGTAAAGAAATATAATTCCTGTGCGGCTATTGGACATGTAAGGTATTCCACTCTTGGAAA
>DASWDL010000279.1:0-8556 GCA_036395315.1 Nitrososphaeraceae archaeon | reverse complement strand
TTCCACTCAGTTTATTTTAGAGAACCAGGCGGTGTACTATTTGAGATCGCCACGAATCCTCCAGGGTTTGCCATCGATGAAAAACCACAAGAACTAGGGACCCATCTTATGTTACCCAGGTGGCTCGAACCAGTTCGCAAGGATCTTGAGAAAACACTCCCACCTTTACGCTTGCCAGGACAGAAAAAGGAAATTGTCAAATAATCATTTAGCAGGCGGTTGCGTAATTGCCTAGAACTGGAATGAATAAAGTCAAGGATAAAAGTAAATTGGGCTTTATACATCGATTCATTCCAGCTTCTACTACCTCCCTGAAAAAAAATAAAAACAATTTACCCGTATTACTTTTACTACACGGAACGGGAGGAAATGAAGACGACCTCATTCCAGTCGGGAAAATGTTGTGTCAGGATTGCACACTTCTCAGTCCTCGGGGAATGGTAATAGAAAACGGGATGCCAAGATTTTTTCGTAGGTTGGCAGAAGGAATTTTTGATACTGAAGATCTAAAATATAGAACTCACGAGCTGGCCGATTTCATCGATAAAGCCTCACATTCTTATGGATTCGAAATGAACAAAATAATTGCCGTAGGATTTTCAAACGGGGCAAATATAGCTGCAAGTATGTTTTTGCTCAGACCTGAGGTCCTTTCGGGAGCGATACTTTTTAGAGCGATGGTTCCATTTGAACCTGAAAGCCTTCCAGATCTTTCGAGCAAACATATACTTTTGTCTGAAGGATTACATGATCCGATAGTATCGAAGCACGAGGCTGAAAGATTATTTGAAATCTTGAAGAAATCAAGGTCAAAGATAACCCTCAAGTGGCAAAAATTAGGTCATAATTTGACAGAGGACGATATAACGATGGCAAAAGAATGGCTGACTTCATCGTTTGTGTATTAGATTCATTAAGTTTAATTTTTTATTGTCATTGTCATGTCAGCTGTGTCCAGTATGAGGGTACCAATGTTAGTAACTGGGGCATACCGTGCAATAAGATGAAGTATTACAAAAAGTCCCTAAAGGTGGTTCGAAATATTATTGAATTGATTGCTTTTACAGCAAATACGATATGGATCAAAATTGAATTGATCTCTTTGGTTATCCTTTTTGTTTCCTAATTAATATATTATCACCAGCTACTTTAACTTCATAAGTTGTTTCTCGCTCAGTAGCAGGGGGATTTGTTACGGCTCCTGACCTCACGTCGAATTTGGATCCATGCCATGGACATTCCACTTCATATCCTTCTAGTGTACCATCGGCGAGGGGGCCGCCTTCATGGGTACAGACATTGTTAATGGCATAGTATTTTCCGTCAATATTCGCAATGCAAATATTTTGACTACCGTCAAGTTCCACTGCTTTCATCTGTGAAGGCAGAATATCCTTAGTGCTCGCAACCCTTACAAAATCCTCGCTCAAATTGATTACTACACGCATTTAGTGATCTAAGGTCTATATGTCTTATCATCAGAATTCCATGACTTGCCCAATTTTGACTGGAATAGGAATATGAATTGACCAGTTCTGCCTAGTCACATCAATAAAAGATTATAAAATAATTGACGGTTACGATACTTCTAAGAGGATTCTGCCATCTCTTTCTTTTGCAAATAATCCTTTTAATGCCTCCTTGATCTCTTCGAGCTTAAATTTCTTCCATACTTTAACTTTCAGATCTTCTTTGTAGGCGATATCGATGAGCTCCCGAAGTTCATTCCGGGTTCCACCTGTACTTCCTATTAATTTGATTTGTTTTCTATAGAGAGATTGGACATTTAGATTAACATCTGCACCAGTCAAACCACCAAATGTTACCCATCTCCCATTAATACCAACCGATGCGACGCTGCTATCCCATGTTCCAACGCCTAGTGAATTTAAGACAACATCAGCCATCTTGCCTTTAGTGATCTCTTGCACTTGCTCTACTGCCCTATCGTAGTCATTAATTATGAAATCAGCTCCAAAGTCAGTTCTTACCCAATTATGTTTGGAAACTGCAATAACTTTTGCACCCATTTTCTTACCTAGCTGCACGGCCATCATTCCAGTACTGCCCGATGCTCCAAATACAAGTAAATATTCATTTAACTTTAGTGATGCTTCATTTAGGGCGTGATAAGGTGTTAAAGAGGTAACAGGTAGGCTCGCTAGTACATCCCAATTCAATTCATTCGGAACTTTGAAAACATTTTGTACCGGTACCGAAATATAATCTGCAAATCCTCCATTTGTGATTGCACCGATTAGTCCACCATTTCTGCAGATCATGTCAAGACCGCTTAAACACATATCACAGGTTCCGTCAAATACTTTGTTATGCACTACCACTCTATCACCCTTCTTTATATTACCATCATTCACATGGTTTCCAACTTGTTCTACTATGCCACTTGATTCTGCTCCAGGGATATGTGGAAATGGACTTATTTGTGGTAACATTCCAGATACAACAAGATGGTCTATCGGGTTTACACCAGCCATTTTGACCCTTATCAGGACTTCATGATCACGTATTTTTGGGTCCTCTGCATTATCTATAACTTTTAAATTATCTAAACCAGGTTTATCGAATATGACTGCTTTCAATAAATAGACTATTCTTTTATTTTATTTAACCATTTTTGGTTAAAATAGGTCATATTACATATTCACTAAATATTCGATAAATTGTAGTCACATCATCTTGAGCATGAATAAATGCAGTGATTTTTCTATTGTCAGTAACTTACTTTAGATAACCCGGTTTGAATTCATGAAATAGAGTCAACTTGATGTTGTCGACTAAATCGTCCAATTCGTATTCATCATTCAAATCATTTATTCTATGTGGAATAGTAGCAAGAGAATCAAGAAAGGCAATGCCGTAATTTGAGTGACAATTTATGGCTAGGATTGCATAGTGTTATCAAGATAATCTGCTCATCCACAAATTGTATAAGACATAGTGCAAAGGAAGCTTTAGTTGTTCTGGGTATGATTAAGAGCTTTAAAATGCCAATGTGTGGATTTAAAGATACTCTGAGATATTCATTGTGTAGATATTTCTGAGGGTTTAATGGGACAGATTTAGTAGATCAGAATATAAACAATAAAGAATTTATGATGCGAAAACATAGGTAAGTCATGACTAATAACGTAAAACCAATTCCAGAAGGCTATCATTCAATTACACCCGCTCTTATTGTAAAAGACGGTAAAGAGGCAATAGATTTTTATAAGAAAGCATTCGGTGCCGAAGAACGCTATCGAATGGAGGCTCCTAATGGTAAACTAGGACATGCGGAACTCAGGATAGGCGATTCTATATTTATGCTGGCAGATGAGTTTCCGGAAATGAAATGTCTTTCTCCAAAATCGATTGGGGGAAGCCCCGTCACCATGTATCTATATGTAGAAGATGTAGATTCGGTATTTAAAAGGGCAGTATCGGCCGGCTCCCGTGTACTAGATCCAGTAAAGGACCAGTTTTGGGGAGATCGTCATGGTCGATTAGAAGATCCATTTGGACATGTGTGGTCTGTATCTACTCATAAGAAAGATCTTTCTCCCGATGAACTAAAAAAAGCAGCAGAAGCTGCCTTCTCCGAAATGGCCAATAAAGGCAAAGAACAATAGCCAACATTACAAAACGGGTCATAGACAGAGTAATTCTTGTCAGAAGCAATACGTCTGATGGCTTAGTAACGCATGTACTCTTAGAAATATTTAATTCACTGGCCTATCAAGCCCTCACCGGACTCATCCACCATTTTGATAGGAACCCAATATGCTTTTGTCCACTACCATTTATTGTAATCCAAACACAAGCAATCCTCAACACACGACAGTTCGAAAGGTTAAGTTTATTCTCGGCCCGGTTACTTTTTTAGACTTAGGTAAGCTATGTAGCCAATTCATTTGGGTAGCGCCTTTCATTACAAGCATACTTCCATGTTCAAGGATAATTGGAACTGTTTGTTTAGTTTGCTTATGCTTAAACAAAAATTTTCGTTCTGCACCAAAACTCAATGAAGCTATGGCATTGTTCTTTCCCATTGATTCTTCATCGTCGCTATGCCACCCCATTCCTTCACTTCCTTTGTGATACAAATTCAGCAAACAGGAATTAAATTTAGTTCCAGCGAGCTCATGTACTATTTGCTTCAGGTCCGCAAGTTCTTCTGTCCAGGCCAATGCTCGCTTTGTAGTATTTGAATAAGCATAAATGTAGTTAGAGTCACCATACCACGCAACTTTCCTTTTCGTAATTATATGTTTACCGAATATGATAACTTCTTCATTATCCCATAAGATCTTCTGCAATAACAACTCAAAGTATCTGTTGGCTTCAATAGGGCTCATTATCCTTCCGTAGTAGTTCGCAGTGCCGTCCCTCTCCAAGAGATTGATAATATTTTCAGATGTATACAGAGCCTTTTTTCCTCTATTTATTTTGTTTGTTTATAATTTCTACGAGGTCTAACCATGCAAATATGGATCCCGTTCGAATTAAAAGATACATGATATCATTTTTCATTCAATTTCCTATTACAATTTGACTAGCTGTAAATTAAGCTTTAACTTAGAGCATCATGAAAAATAATTCCGAGGGTGTGGCGCGCTCCGTTGTGGACCTCGCTAACACCGTGCCTCATTTGCGCTCGATAATATCCTTTGCTCCCCTTTATCGGTCGGAAGTTCGTAGTGATGATCAGCAAGTCACCTTTTTTTGGTATTAGGACATTAGCTTTTGATTGTGCTCTCGGGATTTGTTCTGTTAATACAAATTCTCCTCCTGTGTAGTCATCACCAGGCTCATTCAGGAACAAAACTACTTGAAACGGGAAAAAAATTTCTCCATATAGATCCTGGTGCAGCGTATTATATCCGCCCTTACCATACTTTAGAATCAGAGCTGTTGGCTTAATTTGATTATTGTCCTGGCAGAGCCTTTGTAGTTCATTGAAATTTTTTGGAAATCGTCTTTCTATATTTAATACCGTCATCCATGTATTTGCAATTGTTGACAGGTTTGGATAAATCTCGGTCCTGATGGTTTGAAGTAGGGCTGGTAAAGGATATTTGAAATATTTATATTCGCCTAACCCAAAACGATGTCTTTCCATTACAATCGTCTTGCGGTAGAGGTCGCAATTATCGTAGTTGCCTATGAGTTCTTCACAATATTGAACTGGTAAGAATCGGGATACCAACGCATAGCCTTTTTTGTTCATATCTTTTGTTACCCTTTCCCAATCAATTCCAGAAATTTTTTCTGATATACCTTTACTAACACTCAACGGTTGCCAGGCTCCATTTTGAGGATTGAAGAATACATGTTACTGCTTTAAAAATCCTTAAAGGTTCTGTTTATTATAGATATCCAATCTACTCTAGAGATTTTTTCTCTGTAATATCTTATTTATAACATTTGACATTACCTCCAAACATTACATTCCCAATATTTACCCACGGCCCTTCAGTTTTCGATCGTTCACATTAATAGAGGGCAACATAGAGTGAAAAACAAATGTCTGATAGGTCTGATATTAAGGGTCATCTTAAGGGTTTTTACCTAGTAATATCACTTTTTGTAATTGCCGTATCAATTATTGCTGTTTATACAACTACTGCCGCTACAGAATATAGTATAAAAAAGGATGATATCCAAGTTATGTCTTTAACACATTTAGTGAGAGAAATGGATTGGCTAAATGACTATGAGGAACAAAAGATTGCCGATAAACTTTTGCAGGCGCAAATAGATACCCTTGGCCTTTCCATTCAAAATAATATTAAAAATACTACTGCTCCTTCAACAGTAATTCAAAATTTGGCTAAATATAAATCGTACATTGACATCCTACATGCAAACAAAACAGTAGCTGGTTCATTGTCTAATCTAAGCTCCAATATTGAATCGGAGCGCAACAAATACGAAAGTTCTCTAACCAGTATTTCAGAGGCCTCAAAGATTATTGGAGTATATGAGCTAATAACAATACTCTTGATTATCGGAGCAGGGTTGGGTGGCATATCAGAAATCGCGAAAAATAAGTTGATAGGATACCCAGCATTTGCAGTTGGTGGCGTTGGTTTGATAATATTATTTCTATTAGTATTGATACCATCGATCATAATTGGAAGTCATACACTGGCCTATTAATCCCATCTAAGTTCGTAATGTTAAAATTTCATCTATACAGAGTCCGTCTTAAACGGACCGTACATGAAAACTTTGGGTCAGCGATTATAATATTAGTCAGATGATACTAAATCAGTTACTCAGAGAGGGATCCAGTCTAAAGAAGGGTTGCTTTTTATTTTCGTAGTTTAAGTTTCATTTTCATTCCATATTTTGGTCTCAGAGTTATTGCAGGATCCAGTTTGACACGCTGACTTGGGAGCTTTCGAATTTTCCATCTTTGTGCTACCGCTGCTATCACCAGAACTCCTTCCATCCACGCAAATGATTCTCCAATGCACCCTCTTATTCCACCCCCAAACGGAAAGTAGCTAAATCTAGGTAAATGGGTTCTGAATTCTTCAGTCCACCTATCTGGATGGAATATTTCCGGTTTCTCATAATATCTTGGATCATGATGCATAACGTATTGACTCATGAGTATTGAAGAACCGGCAGCTATATTATAGCCGCCTACCAGATAGTCATTTTCAACATAACGGCCAATCGTCCAAACAGGGGGATACATTCTCATTGATTCTCTAAAGACTCTTTCAGTGTACGGTAACTTTGGGATATCATCAGTTGAGACTGCTCTTCTGATTCTGGTGCCATTATCATTATTGGTACTGTTAGAGAGAACAGAGTCTAATTCTTCATGAAGACGTTTCTCGACATCAGGATTTTGAGAAAGTAAATAGAACGTCCACGTAAGTGCGTTGGCCGTAGTTTCATGACCTGCAATAAATATTGTCATAACTTCGTCTCTCACCTGCTTATCAGACATTGTGCCCGTGGAATTTTTAGTTTTTGCACTACGGGAGTTTACACCGCCACCCTCCGTATCTTGTGCCCGAAGTAATCTGGTTAGCAGGTCATTGTAGTCTATTTCCGTTCTTCTTCGCTGTGCTATTAGTTCATAAACTAATGTGTTGAGTTCCTTCATTGCTTTGCGAGCACCTCTGACCTTCGGGAGTATAGGGACCTTATCGAGAACTTGCCCTATCGGATTCTGAAGTCTCTTTGAGTAGTTACGAACTGTGGTCAACGATTTTCCGACTTGTTGGGCCTCTGATTTAACATCATAATTCAACACTGATTTACATATAATTCCAAGCGTTAGCTCCATCATTTCCCGGTTAATGTCCAATATGTCTCCGTCTTTCCAGCCTTCAGCCATTCGCATAGCATAATCTATCATAATATCTCCATATGTCCTAATTTGCTTCAGAAGAAATATCGGTTGTATTAATCGCCTCTGGCGGTTATGAAACTCTCCCTCACTTGTTACTAGTCCTTCACCTAGTAGTGCTTTTGCGATCTGTAATCTCTTTCCCTTTTTGAAATTGCGATGATCGTAAATGAGTATCTTTTCAATTAGATCCGGATTGTTTATTAAGTAAATGTGTTCGCGTCCTAGTCTAAAATATGAAATATCACCATATCGTTGAGCTATTTTCGATAACGTCTCGATAGGATCACTAATAAATTCACGGGCCAGCTTACCAGGTATCTTGTATGATGGGCCTGGAGGAAATTGGTTGATTTGACTCATGAAATGACGTCCGGTACAGCTGATTAAAAGGTTTATCTTCTTCTCTTATTATAAAACATAAATTTCGTCTTTCTCTGCATTAGATACTGTAGATATTTTGTATGGCCAAGCCCCTGAGAATAGGGGATTGCAACTTATTTATCTGTATCCAACTAATCATCTGTCTTTTAAGCTAGTGTGATATCAGTAGCATCTTATTACTACCTTTCTGAAATTCAAATGGGACAGTTACAATACCGTAACTAATTCCATATTTACCTTTTAAAGTATCAAATAATTTTGGCATATATTCATAGGCTTCCAAACTTGACTTCTGTATTGGGTAAAATCTAACTTCTCTAGAACTTACTAGAAATAGTTCTAACATAGAAGATAGAATAAATCTGTAATCAAATTTATGGCTATAGGTGAACAGAAAGTGTCCGCTTAATACCAATTCAAAAGCCTTGTCTCCAAAAGGTAATTTGGGCAACTTTCCTTCCACATAGCGCTTATCTTTAATCCCCTCAGTATAGTCTGATATAAACCGTTGTAATGCTAACTCTCTAAATTCCCTTAACTTATCTAATGAAGTATAAAATTCCCAATTATATTGATCTGGTCTTACCGATACTCTCTGTACTACATATTCAATATCTTTCTTTCCTTGTTCAGATAAAACTTTCGCGTGCTTACCAAACTGGGGATCGCAGCCAACTGCATTAATCCCATATTGAGTAGCTTCAGCTACAAAAGATGAAGCCCCCGAAGGACAATCCAATATTGCATCGTATTTTTTCAATGAAATTAGGTCGTTAATACCAAACATCTTTAAATATCCCAAT
>DASWDL010000278.1:0-5379 GCA_036395315.1 Nitrososphaeraceae archaeon | reverse complement strand
TAGCATGTTTGAATAATGTCGATCCTGCTAATAGGCGTGCAATTGTTTAAATAATCGCAAGACAGAATTATCCCATATGGTAACATGCAAAGCTTTCACTTTTCCGCTTGGCAATAATTTTCTGTAGTTTCTTATATTAATTTGCAGCCTATCAGGAACCTCATTGATAAATTATGGGGATTAATTCCTAAATCTATACATAGTTCCGGTATTTTGGTATTATCTATTACCTTAAGGAATTTATTTTAATTATGAATTAAATCTTATTATATGGAACACTAGTATGAAACATGAGTGAACGGAAGAATCCTTTTAGTTGAAGATGATCCGGATTTAATGCGGCTTTTCTATGATGCCTTAATTACGGGAGGCTATAAAGTCGACGGTTTTACTGAACCAATGAAGGCATATTCACAATTCAAGAATAATGCTGACCAATATGACTTGATAATTTCAGATGTTAGAATGCCGCAAATGTCTGGGATTGAATTGATTAAGAGCATAAATGAAGTCAAGAAGGAGGTTAAAGTCTTACTTATGAGCGCATTTGAGATGGAAAGGGGTAATCTAAAGGAGCTTAAGCTAGAGGAATTTTTGCAAAAGCCCTTACACATAGAACAACTATTAAAAACTGTCAAAAAATATGTTGGAGATAAATAAGTTCACGGCGGCTATTGAAAATAAAACCGTTAACACCCGTAGATCTTATTTCATAGGTGAGAGCAATATTTTTGGCTCATTTTTAAGGTCGCTATTCAATATGGTACTCTGAGCGTTTGTTGGGAGTAACTTCCGTATTGCTATGGTTACTAATTCGGTTATAGATCGCCTAATCAAAATTACTTGAGAAATCAAAATGCTTGGTTTTGTGCCACTCTATAATTGTCGTTTAATATCCAGTAAAATATTGCAATATGCATACAGAGACCAAATACGCTTACCCAAAGATATAGAAAAATCAACCTACATGAGTATAGGTAATATAATCAGATCGTTTTAAATCATGCTTAGTGGCATGTCGCGATCGGGTGCTGGAAAAGCACGATCAATTGCCATTATTTCTTTTTCAATAAGCTTCCATCCAACCCCGCCACTGTTCTCTTTCACTCTTTCAGGATGAGTGGTCTTTGGAATGGTAAAGATACATGTATGACGGGTAAGAAAATTAAGAGCGACCTGTCTAGGAGTTCGACCGTGACGTTCTCCAATCTGCTTCAACACACGACCACCAGGTGAGTGAGGAGATGGAAAATCCCCATGGCCAAATGGTGCATACCCCACTACCGCTATCTCTCTCTGGGTGCAATAAGGCAAGATCCGCCGTTCTATTCCCCTGTCCTTCAAGTGATATAGTACTTGATTGCAAGCCAATTTTTCATTTTTGAGCGCCGATTCAGCCATCTTTAGTTCTTCAAGGTCGAAATTGCTGACGCCGATAAATCTAATTAGACCTTCCTCCACGAGCTGCTCCATTGCCTTCATTGTATCGGTGAGAGCATAGGGGCCTGGCCAGTGAAGAAGGTACAGGTCTAGCCAGTCGGTCTTTAACCGTCTTAAGCTCTCCTTGCAAGCTGCTAACGTACCCTCATAGGAAGCATGGGTGGGCAAAACTTTACTAGCTAGAAATACTTTATTACGCTGACCAGAAATGGCTTCAGCTACTAATTCTTCTACATGTCCATTGTCATACATCTCTGCTGTATCAATATGAGTCAAACCCAACTTCAAACCAATCTTTAATGTTTTCATGGCCCTCATCTCTCTTTCACGATTTCCTTCGATCATCCATGTGCCCTGCCCAATCACAGGAACATCAACGCCAGTCCAACCAAACTTCTTAATTAGCATCTATATTGCAATCTCCGACAAAAGAAATCTATTGTAATGAAAATTTTTAAAATGAAATAGGCCATAAATCGCTCATTCTGTTTATAGGTTGAATAAACATCATATATATATCGATTTGATTTACTGTAATCATTTAAACTTCGTAACAGATGCGCGGTCTTTCTTTTGGGGACCGATTACTCACTTTCTGGCGCACTATCGGGAGATACTAATTACCAATCTGATTTTGTTTCAAATCAGTCCTGCACCAGGGTATTGGTAACGATTATTCATGTCTACCGACCCTGAACAATAAAATATCTGATTATAAGGATTTATTGGAACAAATTGAAGAGTTCAAATTCATTCATTCAGTAAGTTAAGGTCGAATAATATTCTATTCATAATTTCAGATATAAGATAGGATGAAAGAACTCTACAGGAATGTTGACAGCATTGACAGCAACGACCATAGCTTTTGCCACACCAGTTTTTGCATCAAAAAAACACTGTGAAGACAATGGAGACAACAATTGCAATTCGACCCATAACACTCAGAAAATAAAGGCAAAGAATGAATGCGAAATAGAGAATTATAATAAGGATCATAGCAAGGACAATTCGAATGAAAATGCTCTCGCCTGCACATCACAAGATGCTAATGTGAGAGATACGGTGTTAGTGAATTCGTCAATATTTGGCGATCCATTTACACAATAAGCGTAACCAAGAACAGTAACGCTAGTCTGGTAAGACAGATCGGAAGAACTCAACATCTTGTTGAGGGAAATCTCCCTTCATCTTTTTATGATATTTTGTAATAGTGAGGTCCTTTGAGCTATTAAAGTCAAATCTTAAGTTAGAAATTTCAAATTAATATATTACATATTTTTGCATACGGAAATTAAGATTACTTATAAACCTCAAAGTGCGGTCGGATAAATTCACTGATAGTTTCATCTTGGAGATATTCTAAAAATTGTTCCGTCATGCTTTGGAAAAGATAGCACGTAAAGATAGCCATCTGGCCCAACTTCAAGGTCAGTGATTATTCCTAATCCTTTGGCAAATGTTACACCCGCGAGTTCTTTAGGTGTGTTGGCAATTCTGTCTCGAAGAGGACCATCCAAGTCCAAATGTGTCCGATCATCGTTCATGTCGAAGTGATAAATGGTACCATTCTTTACACTACCTACAAATAAATCACTTTCATAATCTTTACCCAATTTGCTAGAATTTAGGAACAAAACGGAGGTAGGAGCTACTGTATCTAGCCAGTCGAATTCTGGATCTCGATAAATACCTTTATCCTCAAATGATTCCAGGTCACTAATTTTGAAATTCTCTTTCAGGCTAGAAGGTCCTTGTATCACTCGAAATCCGCTATTAAATCCTGGTTTCACGAGGTTTATTTCATCATTCGTATCCTGTCCATTTTCAGTATCCCATAAATTACCTGTTACATGGTCAAAACCAATTCCAAAGCTATTCCTCAATCCATATGCGTAATACAAGTTAAGGGGGCTAATTTCTCCAAGAATTCCTTTACCTCCTATGACGTTGCCGTCATACGTGATCCTGAGTATTCCACCCCTTCCATCAGGAGGTGGGCTATTCTTAACATTTTGCGCCTGATTAAAGTACCTCGGATCTTGTATAAAATTGAGATTACCAATAGCAATATATAATGAATTTCTGTCAGGACCTATCTTTAAAACTCCCCCATTATGTGAAGGACCTGGTAAGAAGGGAAGATTTAGGAGTAATTTGGGATTAATTAATTGAGAATTATTTGCAACTAGTTCATATCTGTATAAACGATTCCCTAAAATTTTGCTTCGGTTTTCGCTATCTGTTTCGGTAAAATACAAAAAAACGTAACGAGGTACAGACCCCTCATCTGTTACTGCGATTCCTAATAATCCCCTTTCACTTTGATTGGAAACATTAACAGCAAGTACTGGTTTATCCAATTTAATCCCATTTTGAATTCTAATTACGTTTCCGGTATTTTTTTCTGTTACCAATATGTCATTAGAATCCAGAAATACCATCCCCGTAGCAAACTTGAATCCCTTTGCCATCACCTCAAATTTGAGATTTGAATCAGTGATGTTTAGGTAATCGTATTTTTTGGTCTGCTTGCCTTGACCAGAAACAGAAACGAAATCATTCACCCATAATGCTAACAGTACAATAGCTGAGACAACAGTGATGCAGGTCATAAATTTGCGGTAATTCATTTTGACTGAACTCGTTTTGAATCATGTCTTCCATATATAATATTCGTATCCTAGTACCTTATGACTTGGAAATTGCATTTGGAGTTCTTCTCTTTTTCTTCTCACTGAATTTGTATGCCCATGTTTGGCTTTGATTGACTGTATCTGCGTTTCCAACATCGAGTTTACCCGTCTTCCTTTTTCTGTCATTTACAGATCTCTCAAACTAATTACCTTCTTAACCAGTTGCCTACTGCAACACCTGACAAAACCTTGCTAAGATAAATGGAATATTAACATAAATGAAGCCAGAAAATTATATAATGAACTTGCTTGTACATTCAAGAAAAAAGCTTTTGGATAATACTGGCAGTCATTAGTACACTAAACCTTTGAAATGAAGCTCCTTTGAAATGTGCATTTTCATAATTGCCATAATATAGTTACGATATAGTTACGGATACTGTAGTTAGTATCTTTAAATAAGATTAAAAAATTATTTTATTTGCGGTTTCTACTGAAGGAATTATTAGATGCCAATATCAAATTCTTGGGCGATGTCTTTCTATTACTTCCATTAACTCTTCTAATGAGCCTGGTTTCTTGTAGATTCCTTTTACACCAAAATTTCTTATTTCGAACAGCATTTTAATATCCGACGAACCTGTCATAATAACAATATTCTTTGAGGAGAGAAGACCTTCTTCATTTAATGAATTTACAATATCCAACCCACTAAAATCTGGCATGGCCAAATCCAGCAAGATTAGATCAAAATTCTCGCTACGTATTGCTTGCGATCCTTCTCTTCCAGTATTGAATACCTTACACTCAATATCCATCTGCTCACAGTAGAAACTAATAGTATCTGTAATTTCCTTGTCGTCATCGACTGCAAGAAGTCTCAATACAATCTCCTTACATGTTTGTCATAGCTTAAGGCAGTTCTACTATAATAGGTTTTTTTAAATATCCCGTTTAATAACAGCGCAATTATTTTAACTTGATATTACGATTACAATCAGCACGAGTAAATGAAACTAATCGAACTCAAACCCCGTTCTCTTTACGAACAATGTCTTAAATTTCGAAGACATCCGAAGAGAGATTCTTTGTAGCAGCCTTAGCCTCAGGATTCACCTCGTCCACACTTTTTGCTAGTTGTTCCAGTTTGGCATTTGTTAATATATTACGGATCTGCTCTAGCTCTGAACTCGATCTTATGATTATCCCTCTCTTCTTTGTCGGAGATCCAGATGTATCTACAGGATTAACTTCAACGACTATAGAAGGTGGTCTACTCTTGAATGTAGGCATTCTGAGTAAGAAT